>JAUIAZ010000013.1 GCA_030427465.1 Gammaproteobacteria bacterium
CCGGAATAGGCCGGCACCACATAGAGATCGGGCTTTACCAGAATGCGCTGCCAGTCTGACGAACTGTCAGCCAGTTCGATAGGCGGGAAGCGCTTGTCGGGTTGGGCCGTCAGGGTGACGAGTATTGCGGCCAGTGGTACCACCATGCCCAGAGCGAAGGCCGCTGAACTGCGGTGGAAGGTGACCGGCCGCACCGGCGGCAACAGTCGCGCCGGTGGCTGCACAATACTGGCTCGCTTGTCGGCCAGTTCGAGCCGGTGCGCAAAAAACATGAGAGGCAACAGGCTGGCCAGGTAGATCAGCCAGCCAAACAGTTCATGGTCCTGTACCAGATCTGACTGCATGCCACTGCTGTGGCCGGCATATATGATGGTAACCACTCGTATCCAGTTGGTGACAAGAGCTGTACAGATGGCGGCCACCATAAGGATCAACTGCCGCTGACGGCTGCGGATATGCAGCGCGTTGTGCAGGTAAGCCAGAGTCATGGAAACCAGCAGGTAACGCAGACCGGAGCAACCGTCTGCCACTTCGAAAATACCGGCATCAATGGTGACATAGATACCTTCGATGGTCGCGTTCACCCCCAGGCCGCCCAACATAAAGCCGCTAACCAGAGCCGATAGGGACTGTAAGGCGCTGTTGGCGTAGTCCCAGAACGGAATCGCCAGATAAAGAACTGAAGTGGCCCGGAGCAGGGGCAGCAACAGCTGCCCGCCATAGATACAGGCCACCAGAAAGGCAAGCCAGACCGGCATGACCAGCTGGTACAGGAGCTCAATATTGGTCAGATAGGCTGAGGCCAGCGCCACAGACGCCAGACTCAGCCCGAGCGGGACCACCGGGGTGTGACGGGCTGCTGAATTTTGTCGCCGCAGAACCCGAACAATCATCCACATGGCGAGCAGGGCATTCAGGAGGCCGTGGGTATAGGCATCCCGCCAACTCAGCCATTTGGACAGCAAGCTGGCCAGCGCCGGCCAAAGGCTCAGGACGACCAGAGCACACAGTATGAGTCCGAGGCCCCATTCATGCATACCATAGGGGCGGCGAAAAGTGTTCTGGCCAGGCATTGTGTCAAGCGTTCTGTCGTTCATGCATGGAAATTCAATTGTCCAACAGTCATCCTAACGGGCATAGTGGCGTGGGAAATGCTCGGATGCAATATGTGTCACACGTTTGTTGAACAGCCTCCGGTATCGGGAAATCCACACTAGGCGTTGAGCGACGTTCATGTTAGGTTGACAGACTTGCGTTTTCAGAGTCTCTCACGCCCCAGGAACAGTCGTTGGCACGAATACGAGTCTTCAGGCATTACTTTTATCTGCCCTATGTTGTATTGAGCTTGCTGGAGCTGGGCATACTCATTGCCTCTGCCTACGCCGCTACTTTCCTGCGACATTTCGGCGACCCGGACTTCTTCCTGCGCCATGTCAGTGAACCAATGGCCTCCGCAGTCACCTTCGGGCTGGTGCACCTGCTGACCATGACAGCGCTTGGCGTGTACCCGAACAAGGTCATTGAAGGCCTTTCCGGCATGATGGTCAGAACCATCTTCAGTATTTTGCTGGCCACCATTGTCCTCAGCTTTCTCGTCTATGTGTTCCGCGAGTCTTTGTGGTATCTCCGGGACGGCGTTCTCGAGATGGCTTCTGTTGTCAGCCTTTTTCTGTTCGGGCTGACCCGTTCTTTGTTCTTTTACCTGGTACCGGAAGAAACTTTCCGCCGGAAAGTGCTGATACTCGGTGCCGGTAAGAGTGCATTGGGCCTGATTGAGGAACTGAAAGGGCCCGGCAGCCGGCAGGCCATAGACATTGTGGGTTTTGTGCCCATCCCCGAGGAAGAGGTCTGTATCTCGCACGACCAACTGATTCCTAAATATAACAAGTTGCACAGTTACCTCAAGCGACATCCCGTTGAAGAGGTGGTGGTGGCCCTGGATGACCGGCGCAAGCGTCTGCCGCTGGAAGATTTGCTGGAATGCAAGATGGAGGGAATCGATATTGTCGAAAGCACCACTTTTCTGGAGCGGGAAGTCCGTAAGGTGGCGCTGGATCTCCTGCAGCCTAGCTGGATGATTTACAGTGACGGATTTGGTGGTGTGTCGGCTACCCAGCTGTACAAGCGGCTGTTCGACATGACGGCCAGCCTCGCCTTGTTGCTGACGACCTGGCCAGTCATGTTGCTGGCAGCCATCGCCATCAAAGTGGAGGATGGGCTGCGTGCACCGGTGTTCTATCGCCAGGAAAGGGTTGGCCTGAATGGCCTGAAGTTCCGCATTACCAAGTTTCGCAGCATGAGAGTGGATGCGGAAGCTGGTGGCACCGCGCAGTGGGCGCAGGAGGAAGACCCAAGAATTACCCGGGTCGGGCGCATCATCAGGAAATTGCGTATAGACGAACTGCCCCAGATCTTTAATGTACTGGTTGGGGACATGGCGTTTGTCGGACCTCGCCCGGAGCGGCCTGTGTTTGTCAGACACTTGTCTGAAATCATTCCTTATTATTACCAGAGACACAGGGTCAAGCCAGGGATTACCGGATGGGCTCAGCTCTGCTTCTCCTATGGAGCGACAGATCAGGATAGTAAGGAAAAACTGCGATATGATCTGTACTACATCAAAAACCAGAGCCTTCTGCTGGATCTGATCATTCTGATACAGACAGTCGAGGTGGTTCTGTTTAAAAAAGGCGCCCGTTAAGGCTACACTGTTTCAACGGGTACGGCGATTGCGCCTGAATGGAAAGGTCATCAAAACGGAAATGCCAGGAAGTGAATATGGGAAAGCGTAATATGCGATGGGTCATTCTGATGCTGTTGGGAACTGTCGTGGGGTGTTCATCTGTTAACAAGTCAGATTCATCCCTCGTTGAAGCAGCACTGAATTACAAGCCTCAGGCGATGGAAAATTATGTTCTGGGAGCCGGAGATGTTGTCCAGATCAATGTCTGGCGTAACCCGGATCTGTCCGGTGAAGTCAAGATCCGTCCGGATGGCAAGCTCAGCAGTCCGCTGGTCGGAGACGTGAAAGCCGCGGGTCTGACACCCGAGCAGCTCTCCAAGGAAGTGCGTGACCGCATAGCCACCTATGTGCGTGAGCCACAGGTCAGTGTGATAGTTATGGCCACGGAAAGTTATGCCTTCAGAAACCGGGTGCGCGTTACCGGCGCGGTTGAGAAGCCACTTTCCATTGCCTATACCGAAGGCATGAATGTACTGGATCTGTTGCTGAGCGCTGGCGGTCTGAATGATTTCGCCGATGGCAACGATGCTGTCCTTTACCGTCAGTACGAAGGGCAGACCGTAGTGATTCCTGTGCGTGCGGACGACCTGCTCTCCAGAGGGGATGTATCCAGCAACTATCGAATGCTGCCGGGCGATATCCTGACGATCCCTGAAAAAGCACTCTGATCCGGCGGATTTCAGGTCGTGGCCATACCTTTGAGTGCGCTTCCGGCTGAAGTGCGCCGTGAAATCCGGCAGCGCAAGGGAACCCTTTTCCTGTTGTTTCTCCTGGTCAGTTTCAGTGTGCTGGTATACGCGCTCATGCAGCCTGTGCAATACCAGAGCAGTGTGATTGTTGGGGACCGCAGTGCCCGGGCTCTGGATGAAGGAGAAATGCGGGCGCTGATCCGTGAGCGGCTTCAACAGGATGGCACCTATGACAGCCTGATGGCGCGGGTACTCGTGCTCGAGCAGGGGAGCGGCGACCGCAGTGAGTCCCTGATTGGTTCAATTATCGAAGAGAGGCTGAAAATAAGACCCCTTGAGGGCGATCGTTTCCGGCTTCGCTTTGAGTCAACGGAAGGTCAGGCCGCGCAATTGTTGCTCAGAGGTATCTCTGGTTCCCTGGAGCGGGCCGAGAGCTTTCAGGAAGAGCTTCAGGACAGCCCTCAATTGCAGTTTCTTGACCAGCAGATTACCGAGGCCAAGGGGTTGGTTGAGCGGGCCAGGGAGGCGCTGCGGATTTACGACAGTGAGAATCAGGCCCAGCCTGATCTTGTCTCACTGGAGGAAGAAACCCGTCGTCTTGAGACCCAGATTGAAGAAGCGGAACAGGCTTTGCTGAAGGCACTGTCCGCCCGCCAGAAAATGCAGAGTGAACTGGCCGCACGGCCGGAAGACAGTAACCGGCAGCAAACGGCAGAGTTGTTGGCCAGGTTGAGTCGCGCAGACCGTCAGATAGAGGCGTTAGCCGACGAGAAGCGCAATCTTCAGGTGGCAGTCGCGAATCGTCGGGCGAGTCTGGAATCTGCGGATACCCGGGTCAGTGAACGCCGGGAGTTGCAGAGAAATCTGGATGTCAGTATGGCCATACTGAACGATCTTCTGGTACAGAGAGATGCTTGGGTGAAGGATAAGACGGTTCAGGCCAGCAAGGGGTTTGAGGTGATCGAGCCGGCCGCACCGGCCAGCGCGCTGGGGGCCAGTGTGTTCCGGCGTACGGCTATTGCGGGGTTGGGGGCGGGGATGGCTGCGCCTTTGCTTGCTTTGGTCGTGTTCTGCTGGATGGATCCGCGAGTTCGTAGCGGTCGACGCTTTGAACGGCGCAGCGGGCTGCCGGTTCTGGTTTCTTTGCCCAAGCTGGAGTCGCCCTTCGAGAAGCGCCTTGAGAGAAGCCGTTTCTGGACCTATCTGGTGTTGGGTTGGTTGTTTCTCGGTTTGTATGTCTATCTTGTCTGGTTGCGAATGAGCGGGATTCTGTAGTGAGTGATGAGTCATCAAAAAAACCTTCCGCAGAGCAAGAGGAGGGGAAAGACAAGAAGGCACAGAATTTCTATATTCTTCAGGCATTGAAGAATGCCGGTGGGCAGTCCCCGGCGGCCGGCAGGACACCGGGAAAAAGTCAGGAAGAAGAATCTGATTCTTCTGATCCAGAGGGAGGAAGGTCGGAGGCATCAAAGCGCTCGGGAGACGGGCCAGAATCCTTGTCTGGCCTTCAGGCTCAGGTTTCCCGTCCTACCCAGTCGGAACCTCCGAAGGGAGGCACACTGGGCGCCGGGCTTTCCAAGAGCAGCGAAATGATCGCTCAGGTTGCCGCCAGAGCCTTTGAAAAGCGCACCAGAGACGTCGAACCTGCGGGTTCCACCCTTAAACCCCGCAGTTTTCCAGAACAGGGACCGTTGCGGTCGGGCAACAGCGGAGCCAAAAGCGTTGAGAGTGCTGAGGGTGTTGAGAACGCCAGCCCGTCACAAAAGACTTCTGAAAAAACAGTCAACCGAACTACCCCATCCACACAGGCGGGTAGCCAGCCGGCCGCTTCAACTCAGAAGCCAGGCAAGCGCAAGAATGTCAGTCAGAACTCCAGGCAATCTGATGAGGCTTTGAAACCTCACGAGATTCGCAGGATGCGGGAGCCCAGAACGCTCTCCATCGATGACCTTGAACAAAAGAAGATCATCCACCCCGGACACCCTGACCGGGCGGCGGTAGATCACTTCCGGCAATTGAAAAACCGCCTGTTGGACGTCAGCAAAGGCAAGAACTTTACCCTGGTGGTTACCAGTGCGGTGAACAATGGGGGCGCATCGTTTGTGGCGATTAACCTGGCCGCGGCATTTGCTTTCGACAGTACACGAACCTCGTTGCTGATTGATTGTAATTTGCGCTACCCCAGTCTCCACCATGCCTTTGACATGATCCCTGATCTCGGTGTGACAGATTTTCTAGACGATCCGATCATGGATGTGGGGTCTGTGATCTACCCAACCGGGATCAAGCGCCTGCGCTTTGTGCCGGCCGGTAAGCGTCACGATGCAACTTCTGAGTATCTCACCTCATTGAGAATGAAGCAGTTGCTCGAAAGTGTGCACGAGCGGTATCCGGACCGCTTTATCATTCTGGATACACCAGCGATCGGTGAACTGCAGGATGCTGTCATTCTGTCTGAATTAACCGACTACACGTTGGTTGTGGCACCTCATGCAAAGGTGCGCGAGAAAACTATCCTGGATGCCTGTGAGCGGGTTGCTCCAGAGAAGCTGGTCGGTGTGGTGCTGAATAATTGATAGACTCAAGTAATACTGGAAAGAATGATATGGGAAGTAAGAGTCGGAAATGGATTTTTGCGGCGGGCTGCATGAGTGTCCTCTGCGCTGCACAGAGCGCGGCTGATCCGCTGCAATGGCAGGTAGGCGCGGGAGTGGAGCACTCTGATAACGTTAACCGGGTCGCCGACGATACTGAGAGCGATCAGGCGATGCTGGCGGAAATCGGTTTCATCAAGAAAAGTGATCGCAGCCGTCTGGTAATCGATCTCGAGGGTGATCTGACTTACCGCGATTATGTCGACGATGTTGGTAGTGATCGTCTGGCGGCTGAAGTTGCGCTCGTCAGCCGTTACGAGTTTTCACCCAACTTTGAGTGGACACTCGAAGACCGTTTATCCGACATCGACAAAGACTCTCTGAACCCTGAAACACCGGATAATAAAGAGCGTGTAAATCTCTTCAAGACAGGTCCTCGCTATACCTATCGCTGGAGCGAAAGAAACCAGACGGAAACCAGTCTGGATTTCGTTGACGTGAATTATAACGATGACAGTGGTGAAGACAGCCAGCGTTTGCGAGCCGGGATCTCGCAGGGCCACTTCTTCAATCGGCGCACTCTGGGCGGCCTGCAGTTTACTGGTGAACACGCCAACATTGATGACTCAGCGGATAGTGAAGTGGACAGTCTGACAACTGCCCTGTTTGTGCGCCAGGCCCGGAAAGACTTCGACTGGGATGCCTCTCTGGGCTATACCTCTCTGGACCTTGAAGGAAATCAGGTCGATGAGACGGTGGATGGCCCCACCGGGAGCGTCTCCCTGGACTATCGCTTCACCGGAAAAACCAGCCTGAAGGTCGCTTACAATCGGTTGATATCGGATGCCAGCTCGGATGAGATCCTGGATAACTTCGGTGACGTAGAAAATACAGCAGGTGTGGACACAATCACCAAGGACCGTTTTCAAGTCGTTGGTGAGTTTTCACCGGACGCGATCAACCGTTACCGCTTGAGAGTGCTGTTGATCAATGATGATTACGAACGTCTTGATCTGGATGAGGATAATCAACAGGTCGACTTGGAATACTTACGCCGTCACAGTGCCAGGTACAACTCGGTGTTGCAGGCGAAATACCGTTTGCGAGATCGTGAGAGTAGCGAATTTGAGCGAGACAGTATGGCTTTTCGCTATACTTTCAATTACGCCATGATGCGTAATCTGCGCCTCAGCACTTTCATTGAGTGGGTTGACGGTACCAACGGCAACACAGGCGATGATTATGACGAAACCCGCGCAGGCATCAAGCTGTTGGTGGTTAGCGACTGACTCAAGGTCGACCGCTTACAGGGTCAACCCTTCAAGCCGGTTCAGGCCTTTTAGCTGTCCGCCTCTGAGTTGTTTTCGGAGGCGCAAATGACAGGATCATTTTCCTCTGTTGCAGTCGTTCTCCCCTTGGACGTCAGGGATTATCACGAAGGTGAGTTCCTGAGGTCTGTGCGTTCCCTGCAACATCAGAGTCGACCCGTGGATGAAATCCGTATCGTCATTCACGGAGGAGAAGCGCCCGAGTCCGCGAAGCGACGAGTGGGTGCCTGGCGTCGGCAGGGTTTGCCAATGGCCTGCGATATCTTTTCATCAGAAGCAAATCTGCCAGAGGTGATGAAGGCCACCTTCGACCGGGTCGAGTCTGCCTGGGTCAGTACCTTGCGCAGCGGTGATCAATATCTGGAGCCAAGGCTTCAGAGACAGACAGAACTGCTTGGCAGCGACAGTGAGATTGATGCCGTAGTCAGCGGCGTGCAGCGTTATCGCAAAGGGGATCCTTCAGAAGACTGGTTAAATTCTGTAAGTTGGGCGCACCCCCACCCGCGTGCCCGACAGTCCGTATCTCGCATTGATACCGCTTCCTTGCTGGAAGATCTCCATCAGGGCATGTCGCCTGCCTGTACCTTGCTCATGAAAACCCATTGGTTGCGCAGTCACGGACCATGGCCTGATCTGGCGTCGTGGGAGGCAGCCCACTGGATTCTGGTATTGCGGCTTTTACTCGACGAGAGGCGGGTATTTGCTTGCGGATATCCTGACCAACTGGTCGAGGCGGCTGATTTTCCGGACAGTACCCACACGGGTGATTATCTTCTGCAGGCTTTGAATACGCTGGCTGAACCTGGCTTTCATAAAAACGAACAAATCTTTGCTGTTAAAGAAGTCAGGGATTGGCTGATAGGTGTTCTGAAGCAGGCTATGGCCAAAAAAGAAAGCAGGCAAACCGGAAAACAACTGTTGCAGCAGCTGAGTGGCTTACCCGCCTTGCGCAAGGATCTGCGATTTCAGACCCTCAAATGGTTCGGCGCCTGATTTGTCTCAGGCACCGTCTTTGGGCGTTTCTTCCCCGTTCACTATCTTGCGTATCGTATAGGGCCGACTGTTTTTGGCATGGGTGAAGATAATGGTTTCCCCCACCAGTCCGATGGCGCCCAGTTGCACACCCAGAACCAGCAGCAGGCTGAACAGGACGAGCAAGGGACGATCTGCGGCTCCGACATCAAAGAACACGCGCTCAATAAAGATATAGAGCAGACCCAGCAGGGAAATACCCAATGCAATCGCTCCGCCTGCACCAAAGAAACGCAGAGGCTTCTGGTTGAACTTGGTCAGGAAGATGATGGTCAGCAGGTCAAACAGGCGCCCCAGGTAGGTATTGGCGCTGTATACCCGACGATGCGCATCGCGAGGTGACTGGGCGATATCAATTTCCTTCACCTTGAAGCCCTGCTGGTGCGCCAGCTGTGGAATAAAGCGGTGCAGGTCACCGTAGAGGCGGATTTCGGTCAGCAGATCGCGTTTGAAGGCTTTGATTCCACACCCCATGTCATTGAACTTGACCTCAGCAAAGAGGTTGAGAATGCGATGGAACCAGCGCGCCTGGGCCTGGTTGAAGGCGCCGTCCACGCGGGGAGAGCGGTTCACAATGACCATGTCAGTGCCATCGGTGAGGTTATCCAGCAACTGGGTGATGGCCTCAGGGGCAATCTGCTCATAAGGGGTGAGCGTCATGATGATCTCACCGTTGGCCATTTCGCCGCCCACCTGAATGGCGGTGGCTTCGCCGAAGTGACGTGAGAAAGTCACAATCTTGCCGGGAACCCCTTCGTCAATGATGGCCTGCAGGCTGGGCTTGAAACGATCCCAGGCAGGACTGATCAGAAACAGAAATTCATAGCTTTTGCCGGTGGCGGCCAGTGCGTGGTGGTAGCTCAGGATCAACTGGTCGACATGCTCGACGCGTTCAGTGATCGGGACAATCGCGGTGACATCAATGGAAGACATGTTTCGCACTCAACCTTTCTGTGATTCGTGGGGAGTTTCGGTACCGGTATCATCAGCGCTGTCCAGTACGATATTCTGTTCAAATGCATCTACCCTTGCCGTTAGCGGGGCTATTTTGGATAGATCCAGCGGGCTCTTGTTGTATATCAGCTCGCAGATAAAACCGAGGGATACCAGGAACAGGGCCAGGTTCATCAGTATGATCAGGATGGTGGCGCTGATGACGGCCGAGTCGCCACTGCTGATGTCCCCGGCGACCACAAAAAACAGGCCAAGGCTGAAAAGCAGGGGCAGCAGCGCAATGCGCACAAACCAGCGCACCGGATGACTGATCAGACTCAGCACCGTTTTGATCATCAGAAGATCAAACAGCACCTTGTATACCCGTGAGAGGCCATACTTGGACTCACCAAACTGGCGGGCGTGGTGCTTGACCTTGACCTCAGCCACTTTGGCACCGCCCAGGGAGAGCAGCGCAGGGATGAAGCGGTGCATTTCATTGTAGAAAGGCATCTTCTTCATCACGTCGGCCCGATAGACTTTCAGTGAGCACCCGTTGTCCTTGATAGGGACACCGGTGACCTTGCCGATCATTTTGTTGGCAATGCGGGAAGGAATCTTGCGGGTGATGAGTTTATCCTGACGGTTGTGTCGCCAGCCAACCACGATGTCGTAGCCTTCGCGCAGTTTTGCCACCATGTCCGGAATGTCGGAGGGATCATTCTGCAGATCGCCATCCATGGTCACGATGATTTCGGCTGTGGCGTTATCGATGCCCGCGGCCATGGCGGGTGTCTGGCCATAGTTACGGCGGAAATCCACCACTTTCAGGAAAGGGTTTTCGGCTGCAATACCAGAGGCGATTTCAAAGGTCTTGTCCCGGCTGCCATCATTGACAAACAGGATTTCAAAACGGCCTTTGAAAGGTTCCAGTGCGTCTACGATCCGTTCGAACATCAAACGGACGTTGTCTTCTTCGTTGTACAAGGGCACAACGACGGATAGTTCAGGTTTAGTCATCCCTGGGTCTCAGTAATTACCGGGTTCAATCAACGCTTGGGAGCGTGGGCCGATACCGCTATCAGGCACCCATCTAACTATAGACAAAAATACGATCCCTGTTGCCTGAGCGCGAATTATAAAACGATTCGGGGCAGTGAGACCACGATCAACCTGCAAAAAAGTGTCAACTCTCTGTCAGTGCCGGGTGATTTCTGAACGCTTCCAGTGCTTCCGGGTTTTCCAGGGCGTTCTGATTCTGCACAGGTTGCCCCAGTACGGTCTGCCTGACGGCCAGTTCGACGATTTTTCCACTGCGGGTTCGGGGAATGTCGCTGACCTCGGCGATGACTGCCGGAACATGACGGGGTGAGGCCCGTTCCCTGAGGGTCTGGCGAATGCGTTTCTGCAGGCTCTCATCGAGGTGAACACCGTGGCGTAGCTTCACAAACAGCACAATGCGTTCATCGCCTTGCCAGGGCTGACCGATGGCGAGACACTCCAGTACCTCCTCCAGGGTTTCCACCTGACGATAGATCTCGGCAGTTCCGATACGCACACCGCCCGGGTTCAGCACGGCGTCGGAACGTCCGTGAATCTGAATGCCTGCGGGGTCAGCGTCATGGGGACGGTATTCCCCAAAGTCACCATGCGCCCAGATGCCCGGAAAGCGCTCAAAGTAGGCTTTGTGATAACGCGTTTTCTGCTGATCGTTCCAGAACCCGATGGGCATGGAGGGGAACGCATTGAGGCAGGCCAGTTCGCCTTTGCCGGCTGGCAGGGGCGTTCCGTCGGACGCGAGAAACTGGAGATCCATGCCCAGGCCAGCACACTGCAATTCACCTCGGTGCACGGGCAGATTCGGATTGCCGAGCGCAAAACAGGAAATGATATCCGTACCGCCGGAAATGCTGCTGACGCACAGGTCTTTTTTGACGGCCTCATAGAGGTAATCAAAAGTTTCCGGTGCCAGGGGGGAGCCCGTGGACAGGAGTGTCCGCAGGGAGCTCAGATCATGGGTCTCCCCCGGGCGGATGCCGGCTTTGTCGCAGGCGGCATAAAAACGGGCGCTGGCGCCGAAGTGAGTGATTCGCTGATCCTCGGCAAGTTGCCAGAGCCGGTCAGGCGAGGGCCAGACCGGGGAGCCGTCATAGGTGACCAGAGTGGCTCCCAGTGCCAGGGCACTGGCTTGCCAGTTCCACATCATCCAGCCACAGGTACTGAAATAAAACAGACGGTCACCTGCATGGATGTCGCTGTGCAGCCCCAGTTCCTTGAGGTGCTGGAGCAGCGTGCCCCCCTGTGAATGGACGATGCATTTTGGGGCCCCGGTGGTCCCGGAGCTGTAGAGAATGCAGAGTGGCGCATCGAAGGCACCCTGATGGTACTCAGAGATACCGGGTGTGTTCAGGGCGCTGGCCCAGTCACAGTCGATGGTGCCTTCCCAGGGCGGCAGGCCATTCAGCGAATCTGCCGTAATCCCGAGAACGGCCTGCAGGCCTGACAGCCGGGATTGGAGGGAGCGGACTTTGTCGCGGATGTCGAAAGCCTTGCCGCCATAGTGGTAGCCATTCACAGCGACCAGGACTTTGGGTTCGATCTGTCCGAAGCGGTCCAGAACACCTTGCTCGCCAAAATCGGGGGAGCAGGAAGAAAACACCGCGCCGATCTGGCTGGTGGCGAGCAGGGCGATCAGTGCGTGTTCGGCATTGGGCAGCAGGGCCGCGACCCGGTCACCGGGCTTCACGCCCTGCTGTCTGAGCCAGGCAGCCAGGGCGCGCGACTGCTTGCGCAGGTCGCCGTAGCTGAGGCTGATAGCCTGACGCTGCTCGCCTTCGGCGATGACAGCAAGGGTCTCATCCGGTCCTCGCAACAGGTTTTCGGCAAAATTCAGCCGGGCATGCGGAAACCAGCGCGTGTCTGTCGGGTGCTCGCCCGGTAGTCGGTAAGGCGCTTTGCCTTTGTCGCCGATGACCTCAAAAAAGTCCCAGATGGCTGACCAGAAGTCTGACGGGTTGGCCACACTCCAGGCATGCAGGGCCTCATACGATGCACCGGCGTCCAGGGGGCTGGCTTCGGCCTGGAAGCGGGTCATGCGGGTTTTGTTTTGTTGTTCAGGCTGCGGGCGCCACAGACAGGCGTTGGGGGTGGTCATCACTTATCTCCGGCTGGCCAGAACGGCTCTGGCTACTTTGGATCCATTCTCACGTTCCAATGCCTGGCAAATGGCATTGCCCGTTTCAATCAGTGCATCAAGGTCGAGGTCTTCAACCAGACCATAGCCCTTTAACAGATAGACCACGTCTTCGGTGGCGACATTGCCACTGGCTCCCTGGGCGTAGGGGCAACCGCCGAGACCGGCGATACTGCTGTCAAAGCGGGTGATACCCAGATTCAGGCTGCGGTCGATATTTACCAGCGCCTGGCCGTAGGTATCGTGAAAGTGAACCGCCAGTTCATTGGTGCTGAATTCCCGGAGAAGCTGTTTTAAGGTGTGCTCAACGGCTGGCGCGGTGCCGACCCCGATGGTGTCACCCAGTGAGATTTCGTAGCATCCTGCAGACAACAGGTGCCGGCAGACGCTGAGCAGCGTATCGATATCGGTCTTCCCTTCATAGGGACAGCCCCACACACAACTGACATAGGCGCGAACCGGCAAACGGGCCTCACGGGCCTTTTGGATCACCGGTGCAAAGCGTTCCAGACTCTCGTCGATCGAGCAGTTGATATTGCGCTGGCAGAAGGTTTCTGAAACGGCGGTAAAGACGGCGACCTCGTCGGCGGTGACGGACATGGCCTGTTCAAGACCCTTCAGGTTGGGAGTCAGTGCCGTGTAACGAACCCCCGCCTTGCGGCGCAGGTGACGGAATACCTCCGTACTGTCGGCCATTTGCGGAACCCAGCGTGGAGAGACAAAACTGCCGGCCTCAATGTGCCGTAAACCCGCGCCAGCAAGCCCTTCAATCAGGCGAACCTTGGCCTCCAGGGCAATGGGGCGGTTCTCGTTTTGCAAGCCGTCCCGGGGGCCGACTTCGATGATATCAACCGGGTCACTCATTGGTATCTTGCGTCTCCAGTTCCACCAGTAACTGCTGCATGTCCACCTGTTGCCCAACCTGGCAGTGAACGGCTTTTACCACCCCGGCGATGCTGGATTTAATGGGCAGTTCCATCTTCATGGCTTCCATCACCAGCAGTGTCGTTTCAGCAGCGACTGCCTGTCCGGGTTCCACCATGAGGCGGGAAATGGCACCCGTCATCGGCGCGGTCAGCTGACCCGGGTCGCTGACGTGGCCGTCCTGTGCCCCCGGTTCGTCCGAGGGCCTCTGGTAGCTGACACTCTGCGAGTCGCTCCACAGCCAGAGGCTATCCTCGCTGTGGTAATAAGCCAGTGATTGTGATGATTCGCCACAGGCCAGCTTTATGTGTCCAAGGATCTGTCCAGGATTCTGGTCGGGCGCTTGATCAATCACGACGGGTTCAATCACAAAACCTTGTCCGGGCCATCGGCCGCTATGCCAGATGCCTTGCGGGTTCAGGGTCAGATCCAGGGTTTCAGGATCTTCATTCCTCAGTAAGCGACATTGCCATTCGCAGTGGCCATTGAGGCGCCAATTGCTCAGACGATGCCAGGGACTGTCCTCTACCTCTACCGGCCTGGCACTGTCCTTGGCAACCGGTTGGGCATACAGGAGCCAAGCCGCCGCCAGGTCAATCCAGTCTTCGGCGTTTCCACTCTGATGCAGGTCCGCTGCATGATCCTGCAGAAAGTGGGTGCTCAAGGCTACGCGGGCAAAGTCCGGATGCTTCAGGCAGCGAATCAGGAAATCGCGATTCCAGTGAAAGCCGGCCAGACGGGTTTGCGCCAGGGCCTGGATCAGACCAAGCCGGGCTTCTTCCCGATCTTTGCCCCAGACAATGAGCTTGCCAAGCATCGGATCATATCGCAGTGAGAGCAGGTCGCCGCTGCGGTAGCCGAAATCGCAGCGAACGTGCGGGCCGACATTGTCGCCGGCGCCGCGTCTTTCCGGTTGGTCCGGCGAGTGCCTCTCCAGATGGCCCTGCGGGAGCCCCTCCAGGCGGCCCCAAAAAGGCTGGTTGGGTGGCAGACTGAGGGTTTCAATCAGGCCGCTCTGGGGCAGAAAATCATGGTCCGGGTTTTCCGCGCACAGACGGGCTTCAATGGCATGCCCATGAATCCGGGTGGTGTTCCATTCCGGCACGCCTTCGCCACTGGCGATGCGGATCTGCCACTCCACCAGATCCAGACCGCACACCAGTTCGGTAACCGGGTGCTCGACCTGAAGACGGGTATTCATTTCCATGAACCAGACGCCGCCTTCTGAATCCACCAGGAACTCAATGGTCCCGGCGTTGCGGTAGCCAATCGCCTCCCCACAACGCAGCGCCTCGACATAGAGCCGTTCCCGGGTCGCCTGTTCAAGACCCGGCGCCGGCGCTTCTTCCAGAACCTTTTGATGGCGTCGCTGCAGGGAGCAGTCGCGGTCGCCCAAGGCCAGACCCTGACCCTGATGATCGAACAGAATCTGGACTTCAACGTGGCGGGGGGCAAGCAGGTATTTTTCGATCAGCATGTGCCGGGACCCGAAGGCGGCCTGTGCTTCCCGTTGTGCCATCTCCAGTGCTTCGCTGAAACCGGATTCGGCGTGAACCACGCGCATGCCTTTTCCGCCCCCGCCGGCGCTGGCTTTTAACAGGACAGGAAAGCCGATCTTGCGCGCTTCTTGGAGCAGGGTTTCTTCACTCTGGTCACTGCCATGATAGCCGGGTATGACAGAGACTCCGGCTGCCTGCATCCTGGCTTTGGCCCGGTCCTTAACGCCCATGGCCTCAATCGCCCGGGCATCGGGCCCGATAAAAATAATGCCGGCCTCTTCGCACTGCCCGGCAAACCCGGCGTTTTCTGACAGGAAGCCATAGCCGGGGTGAATGGCCTGGATGCCATGGGTCTGACACAGGGCGATCAGCTTTTCCCCGTTCAGGTAGGTCTGGGCGGCGCTGTCTCCTTTCAGTAAATAGGCTGTGTCGGCCTCTTCGACGTGCAGGCTGTGGCGGTCGTCTTCCGCATAGACCGCAACGGTGCGGATGCCCAGGCGTTTTGCCGTGTGGATGACGCGCCGGGCAATCTCGCCCCGGTTGGCGATCAGGATGCTCTGAATCAAGATTGCCTCCAGTTCGGTTCGCGTTTTTCCAGAAAGGCGCTCAGGCCTTCCTGTCCTTCGGTACTTAGCCGGCGCTCTGCAATGGCCTTGCCAGTCAGCCGGCGGGCGTGGTTATCAATCGGGTGGTAAAGTAATTCGGTCAGCAGAGTCTTGGCCGATCGCACGGCTTCGGGGCCGTTCGCCAGACATTGGTCGACCCAGGCATTCAGGCGGTCCTCCAGGTCCTCTTCCTCCACAATCTCATGAAGCAGATCCAGTGTGAGCGCCCGGTCTGCCCCAAAGGGTTCTGCGCTGAGTGTGAGGTGACGCATGTGCCGGTAGCCCATGGCCCGCTGGACAAAGGGGCTGATCACCGCCGGAATGAGCCCGAGTCTGACCTCGCTCAGGCAGAAGCGCGCCGAGGGCAGGCCCAGGGCAAAATCGGCACAGGCAACCAGCCCCAGTGCCCCGCCGTAAGCCGCACCCTGCACAACCACAGCCACGGGACAGGGCAGGGTGTCGAGCGTTTGCATCAGTTCCGCCAGCCGGTCGGCGTCGGCTTGGTTAGCGGTTTCATCGAGGCGACCCTGCTCACGCATCCAGTTGAGGTCAGCACCGGCAGAAAAATGCTTGCCCGCGCCTCTGAGTATCATTGCGCGCAGTCCTGGCTGTTGCTTCAGCTGGCTTAGTGCGTCGATCAAATCCTCAATCACCTGGGCATTGAAGGCATTATGGCAGTCAGAGCGGTTGATCCACAGCTCCGCCACGCCCCGGGCGTTGAGTGTCAGATGAACCCAGCGTTCTGTGCCACACCAGTTCAGTATCAGCTCATTCATGGTCATTTCTCACATTCTGAACACGCCGAACCGCGTTTCGGCTACAGGGGCTTCGCGGCAGGCGGCCAAAGCAAGGGCAAGCACATCCCGTGTGCGGATTGGGTCGATGATCCCGTCATCCCAAAGCCGTGCCGTGGCATAGTAGGGATCAGACTGGGTTTCGAATTGCTTCAGAACCGGTGCCTTGAAATCGGCTTTTTCCGCGTCGCTCCAGTCTTTGCCCTCTCGCTTCAGGCGGTCCTCCCGCACTGTGGCCAGTACGCCAGCAGCCTGTTCTCCGCCCATTACAGCGATCCGGGCATTCGGCCACATCCACAGGAACCGGGGGTTGTAGGCGCGGCCGCACATGCCATAGTTGCCGGCCCCAAAACTGCCGCCGATGATCACGGTCAGTTTGGGGACTTCGGCGCAGGCCACGGCGGTGACCAGCTTGGCGCCATGTTTGGCGATACCACCTTCCTCGTAGGCTTTGCCGACCATGAAGCCGCTGATGTTCTGTAGAAAGAGTAGGGGTATCTTGCGCTGGCAGCACAGCTCGATGAAATGAGCCCCTTTCTGGGCCGATTCGCTGAACAGAATCCCGTTGTTTGCCAGGATACCCACCGGCATGCCGTGAATGCGGGCAAAACCGCAGACCAGCGTGGTGCCGAACGTGGCCTTGAACTCGTCCAGGCGGGAATCATCAACCAGGCGGGCAATGATTTCACGCACCTCAAAAGGCGTCTTGAGATCCAGCGGCAACAGACCATAAAGGTCTTCGGCGGGATACCGCGGCGGCTTCACCTCATCGGGTTCGGGCCAATCAGGTTTCTGGCGGTTCAGGTTGGCGATACTGGTTCTGACGAAATGCAGGGCCTCATGTTCGGTTTCAGCCAGATGGTCGGCGACGCCGGACTGGCGACAGTGAACGTCTGCCCCCCCGAGTGCCTCAGCGCTGACCTCTTCGCCTGTTGCGGCTTTGACCAGGGGCGGGCCCGCCAGGAAGATCGAGCTCTGCCCGCGCACCATGATGCTCTCATCGGCCATCGCCGGCACATAGGCACCCCCGGCGGTGCAGAGGCCCATGACCGCCGCAATCTGGGGAATGTTCTGCGCTGACATGCGGGCCTGACGGTAAAAGATGTGGCCGAAATCCTCTTTGTCCGGGAAGACCTGGTCTTGCTGCGGCAGGTTGGCACCGCCCGAATCCACAAGATAGATGCAGGGAAGACGGTTTTCTTCAGCGATGGTCTGGGCGCGGATGTGTTTTTTGACGGTCAGGGGGTAATAGGTACCGCCCTTGACGGTACTGTCGTTGGCCACGATCAGACAGAGCTGGCCGGAGACTTTTCCCAGACCAGCGATGACGCCGGCGGCCGGGACGGTTTCGTCATACACCTGGTGAGCTGCCAATGGGGCAATTTCCAGGAACGGCGAACCGGCATCCAGCAGCGCCTGGATACGTTGACGGGGTAAGAGCTTGCCTTTGGCCAAGTGACGGTCGCGGCTGCGCTGATCCCCCCCGAGGGCGGTTTCAGTCAGAAGCTGGTTGAGCGCCTCACTGCGCTGCCGCCAGTGTGCGGACTGCGCTTCAAAGTCGGCGTCACTCCGCTGCACGTGGGAGTGAATGATGCCCATCAGCGCCCCTCCTCAAACAGTTCCCGGCCAATCAGCATGCGACGGATCTCTGAAGTACCCGCCCCGATCTCATAGAGTTTGGCATCGCGCAGCAGGCGGCCGGCGGCATACTCATTGATGTAACCATTGCCGCCCAGAATCTGAATCGCGTCAAGTGCCATCTGGGTGGCTTTCTCGGCACAGTAGAGGATGACGCCGGCGGCGTCCTTGCGCGCAGTTTCTCCGCGATCACAGGCGGCGGCGACCGCATACAGATAGGAGCGACAGGCATTCAACGTGGTATACATGTCTGCCAGTTTGCCCTGCATTAACTGAAAGGTTCCGATGGGCTGGCCAAACTGTTTGCGTTCATGCACGTAAGGCATCACCAGATCCATCGCGGCCTGCATGATACCCAGGGGACCGGCGGCTAGCACCACCCGCTCGTAGTCGAGGCCGCTCATGAGTACCTTCACTCCCTGGTTGAGGCCACCCAGAATATTGGCCTTGGGCACGGGAGTCTGCTCAAACACGAGTTCGCAGGTATTGGAAGAACGCATGCCGAGTTTGTCGAGTTTCGGGCTGCGGCTGAAGCCGGGAAAGTCGCGCTCGACGAGAAAGGCAGTGATTCCGTGAGGACCTTTGTCTTTATCGGTTTTGGCGTAAATGACGTAGACATGCGCATCCGGACCATTGGTAATCCACATTTTGGTGCCGGTCAGCAGGTAGTGATCGCCGGCATCTTCTGCCTTCAACTGCATGCTGACCACGTCACTGCCGGCACCGGGCTCGCTCATGGCCAGGGCACCGATGTGCTCGCCGGACATCAGTTTGGGCAGATACTTCTGCTTCTGCTCTGCCGTGCCGTTGCGGAAGATCTGGTTGACGCAGAGGTTGCTGTGGGCACCATAACTGAGGGCGATGCCTCCTGAAGCCCGACTGATTTCCTCCATGGCCAGCACATGCGCCAGATAACCCAGACCACTGCCGCCATCCGGCTCACTGACGGTGATACCCAAAAGGCCGAGATCACCGAAGCGTCGCCACAAATCATGGGGGAACTGGTTGTCGCGGTCGGCCTTCTCGGCAATTGGCGCAATTTCTTTTTGGGCGAATTGTCTGACCTGATCCTGCAGCAGGGTCAGTGTCTCATCCATTCCGAAGTTCAGGGGGCGGTAGTTCATTTCAGGGCATCCTCACAACGCTTTCTGGCATCAGCCAGTTCGGTTTGCATCAGGTGAATATCAGCCATCTGGCGGTTCAGCATGCTCAGTCGCTCATCGATTCTGTCAATAAGCCTCAGTAACTGCTGGCGGTTGCCACTGGCGGGGTCATAAAGGTCAACGATCTCATGCGACTCAGCCAGGCTCAGGCCCAGTCGTTTGCCTCGCAGAATCAGTTTCAGGCGCACCCGGTCGCTGTCGGAATAGATGCGGGTCTGGCCCTGACGCTGAGGCGATATCAGCCCTTCAGACTCGTAGAAACGGATGGTCCGTGTGGTGATGTCAAATTCGCGGGCCAGTTCGCCGATACTGTAGGTTTTTGCCATGCCTTGCGACTCTATTTTGTTGGCTTTTTTGTTGTCATGCTGAGTTTAAATTTACCTTTACGTTAACGTCAACTGCTAGTGTTCAAGTTTGGCTGGAAAATTAGACACGCCTGGGTCCGGACTTCCCGTATTTTCCAACCAGTTAACATGCCACTCCTGACCGCTTCCTCAAAAAACTGTTTATAAAAGATACAAATCCAAACCAGAATCTATTGTACAAGCCCTGAGTTTCTCGCTTTATTAGTAGGGTTGAATGCAACAAGAAGCAGATCGCATTGAAAAAAAACAGACTGAGGGAAAAAGTTAGGCAATGGCTGTGCGCTTGCGGCATTTTTTTCGCGTTGACAGCGGGGTGGGCTCAGGCCGAGGCGCTTGATGTTTCGGCCTATCCTTTCAGTCTGGACCCTACCCCTGGCATTCTCTACGCCGTCGATCCGGAAGGTACGCTTACACTCGAACAGGTCGCTGGCAGTTCAGAGCTGGCCTGGCAGGGCGTCCCTTCCGAAACGCTGAATCTGGGTTTTCAGTCGGAACCCGTCTGGCTGAGATTGCCGCTGGAGAACCTCAGCGCGGAGGACAGGAGAGATCTGATTCTGGAAGTCGGTTACCCCTTGCTGGATTCAGTCGATTTCCATGTTATCCGCTCGAATGGTGGGATCGAAAGTTTCCTGATGGGTGATCTGCGACCGTTTGAGCAGCGGCCCATAGCGCATCGCCATTTCCTTTTGCCCCTGACCTTGCAGGCTGGCGAAGGTGCCACTGTTCTGGTCAGAATTGAAAGCACCAGTGCGCTTCAATTGCCGTTGACCCTGGCCGACCCGGTCAGCTTTTTCAGCGCTGACCAGCAAGAGTTGATCGGGCATGCCTTCTACTACGGCCTGCTAACGGTTCTGGTGCTGATTAACCTGTGTCTCTGGATGTATCTGCGACAGGCGGTCTATCTCTACTATGTCTTGTTTGTCAGCAGTATTGCGGGGTTCCAGTTCGTGTTTCACGGGCTGCCGGCAGTGTATCTGGGTATTTTGCCCTCGGGTTTTCCGGATCAGATGCTGCTTCTGCTGGTACCTACCGTGGTGCTCTCAGTAGCCTTGTTTACCAATCAGTTCCTGAGGCTGGAGCGCACCTGTCGCTGGTTGCACCGGCTATTAATGGGAACGGCCTGTTTCTCCCTGTTCTGCATGGTCGCCTCGGTCTTGTTGCCCTATGAAACCAGCATGAAACTGAGTCTCTCCGGCGTGGTTCTGATCAGCCTGGTCTGCCTGGTTGCGGGTCCTTACCAGTGGTATCGCGGCTACAAGGCAGCCCGCCTTTACACTTTTGCCTGGGCTTGCCTGATTCTGGCTGCCCTGTTGATCGCCATGAACAAGGTCGGAATGTTGCCTCGTACCTTTGTTACCGAAAATGGCCTTCAGCTGGGCTCGGCGCTGGAAGCCCTTTTGTTGTCGCTGGCGCTGGCTGATCGGCTTCACCGCGAGCGTGAGGAGCGCTACCGGGCGCAGGAACAAGCGCTGGATGAATCGCGTCAGCGGCAACTGGTTGAAGAGCGACTGATGCAGACCGCTCTGCATCATCCGCTTACCGGTCTGCCGAACCGTCCTTTCTTCGAAAACTGGTTTGCCCTGAATCAGCAGGACCTCAGCCCGCCACGGAAAATCATGCTGGGTATTATTCATCTGAGCCGTTTCGATGAGGTCCGCAAAACCCTCGGTCACCGCCAGGCAGATGAACTCTTGCGCTTATTGGTCCGGCGCCTTGCCCGGAGAGCACAAGGGGTGAGAGGGCTGATTACCCTGCGGGATCGCAAAGGCCAGGTTCACACGCTGGCCAACCTGGATGACATGACGCTGGCGTTCATGATCAATACCGAGATCAACACACATGCGCATGAATCTATCCACCATCTGGTGCAGCAGTTGGTTGAGCCGATTGAATTCATGGGCATGCTGATCGATGTGGGTGGCATTGCTGGCGTCGCGAGCTATCCGACCCAGGGTGTCGATGCGCCCACACTGATTCAGAATGCCCAGATTGCCATAGACATGGGGCGTCGCAACGGTAACCCGGTAACGCCTTATCATGACGAGATCAATCCCTACAGTGCGCGGCGGCTGAGTCTCGCTGGTGAACTGAGAAAGGCCATCAATCGCAACCACCTCGAACTCTACTTTCAGCCCAAGGTGTGTGCGGCGGATGATCAGGTCATTGGCATGGAGGCGCTGTTGCGCTGGAATCATCCCGTTCATGGCATGGTGTCGCCCGATGAATTCATCCGTCTGGCCGAACAGACTGGTATCATTCATCCACTGACCGAGTGGGTCCTTGAAGAGGCGGTATCAAAACTTCGACAATTGCAGAACGGCGGGCATGATCTGGCCGTTTCGGTGAATATTTCTGCGATCAATCTGAAGGAAAAACGGCTCGCCGAAATGGTGGGTAATATCCTGGCACACCATGGGGTCGAACCCGGAAAACTGGTTCTGGAAGTCACCGAAACAGCAATGATGGACGATCCGGAAAGAGGGCTTGCGATGCTGCGTGAATTGCATGCGCTGGGGGTCCGTTTGTCCATTGACGATTTCGGTACTGGCTACTCGTCGCTGAATTACATCAAGCGCCTGCCCGTTCATGAAATCAAGATTGACCGTTCCTTCGTTATGGAAATGGATACTGCACGGGGGGATGCGATCATTGTACGCACCACCGTGAACATGTGTCACGACCTGGGCCTGACTGTGGTCGCTGAGGGCGTTGAGACCAACAGTACCCGCCAGACCCTGCAAAAGATGGGTTGTGATTACCTGCAGGGCTACTATCTGAGCCGCCCCTTGCCGTTCAATGCCTTCCTTGAATGGCTTGAAGAAGGTACAGTGAAGCGCTTTGCTTCCTGAGTTCAACTTCAAGAGAGACCCTAGTGACTGATCCTTCTCACCTGGCGGCCAACCTGGAAGACCTCCAGATTCGCCTTAGCTTCCAGGAAGACACGCTGCAACAACTGGATGCGGTGATAATCCGGCAGAATGCCGTGATCGAAAGACTGCAGCGGCGCTGTGACCTGCTGGAAGACAGACTGCGTGCGCTGGAGAGTCGGCCGGCTGAAGGGCAGAAAATCAGCCCTGAAAAGCCGCCTCACTACTGATGAGGCGGCGAAAGGGCTGGTTATTTACTCCAGGCCCTGCGCCTGTTGCGCCCTCGTGACATAGTCCTGGTAAGCTGGAATGGCAACGGCCGCGAGGATGCCGGCCACAATCAGTACCGGTGCGGCAAAACCCGCGATTTTGACGCCCAGTGTGTTGGGGCGGGGGCGAGGCCCGAAACGGTTGCGCTGCGGGCTTCCCCGAAAAAACAGCAGATAGATCCCCAGAGCGATGTTGACGAGCGGTACCAGTGACAGCGCTGCCCACCACCCGCTCTGATCCAGGTCGTGCAGACGCCGGACCTGGAACACAATGGCATAAAAGAACAGCAAGCCGTAGCCAATGAGAGTGGGAATCAGCATGAATCCCTGATTCTCGGGTTGCTCCATACCCAGTGCAGCCCCCAGACCTGCCAGCACGGCAAACAGCAGGTAGATGCCGAAAACATACGCGAGATAGCGCAGTCGGCCAATCCGCTGCGACAACGAGAAATATTTCATTTTCTCGCATACTTCATCGTCCTCGGTTGCCTGAAGGTCGGCTTCCGGTGCCTGATAGGGGTTATTCTGCATGATCTGAGCTCCTAGTCGCGTTTGCCAGCGGTCAGATTCTAACGATAGTTGCAGGTGGGCCGTTTCTCAAACTGGTGCTTCCAGCTCCTCCCTGAGCGTCCGGGCGATTTCCCGTTGAATGAGGGTTCTTCCTTCATCGGGGCTGTTATGGGCGGACCACTCCGGGTTGGATCTTATCTGGCGCAGCCAGCGAGGAAAGTTGTCCGGCAATGCAGCACCGGACTTTTCATGAATGGTACTGTGCCTGACGCTTGCGTGTCCGCGATGCTGAAGGTTGCTCAGAAGTTCTTTCTGTCGGAACCACAGGTGCTTGAGCGTCGCATCATCGACACAAAGGTAGTGCTCATCGCGAAACCGTGCAGTCCATTCTTTGCCAAAGCGTTTTCCGGTGCGCCAGAGCATACCCCCTAGGGCACCCAGTGCGGAGGCGGCACCCAGAGACATGCCGCCAACCGCCAGATCCAGGCCGGCCCCGATGGCAGCCCCTTTGGCAGCATCACTGCCGGCCTCAAGGCCGAACTTGCGCAACTGATGGGCGTCGAAGAGGTCACGTGACCACTGGCCCTGCTGCACGGGCAAGGTTTCCAGACGAATGTCGCCGGCCTGGAAACCAAAAAGATGCAATAGCTCCTTGAGACAGTGATTCTCGGCTTGCCGCACTCTGGCCTGAAGCTCCTGTGAATCCTGGCTGAGATCCTGATGCTCTGAATTTACGGCTGTGCGGATGGCCGTCATGCCAATCAGCAGATCAGCAATCCGCTCACTGGCACTGTGTATCAGCAGAGACCATTCCCGGCTTCGCGCGTCGATCAATTCCTGCAGGCGCTCGTGTCGGGCGGGCATCAGACTCTGCATTTTTTGCAGCAGCTTTTTCTCATCTTCGAAGCGGAAAATGACATTGTCGAAGACTACTGTGGCATGTAACTGATGCCGGGCCAGCAAATCTGTCCATTGTGCGGTCAGAGCTGTTGGCATGGCGCTGAAATTGAGCACCGGTATAACCGGTTTGGCAGACATCTGGATCAGACGCAACTCATCGCGGTATTTCCCCAACAAGGGTTCTCTGGCATCAATGACATAAAACACCAGGTTGGCTCTGCGTAACTGGCGGATGACTTTGGCTTCCTGTTCAAAACGCTCTGTCAGGGTGCTTTCCGACAGAAAACCGGCCAGCAGTTCCGGTCCCGAGGATCTGGCGTCGGCAGGTACTTCAGACAGGTTTTCCAGTGCATCCAGTAAGCCCATTGAGTCCTCAAGGCCCGGGGTGTCGGTCAGTTCGATGACCAGTTCGCTGCCCACATACAGGCCGCCGGATTCCGCATGGCGGGTGGTGCCAGCCGCATCGTTCACTTCGCCAAAGCCCGGGTCACGCAGCAGGGTGCGCATCAGACTGGTTTTGCCGGTATTGGTGTGGCCGATCACGGCAACGGTAATCGGTGGGTGAGGGGCGTGCAGGCTCAAGGGCTAGGGTCTTCCGCTGAAAATTCAGTACGCAGGATCTGTGTATCCTCCAGGCCACAAGCATAGGCAAGGCGATACCAGTCTGCCAGGCGCTTGTCAGAGCTCTCTGCCTCCGGGTCTGCCAGAGGTGGAATCAGCAACAGCAACCGGAAAACGCCTGAGGATTTCTGTTTCAACTCGCGGAGGCGTTCGCCAAGCCCCCGGTCAGCCGCTCTCCGGACATCAGTCAGCACATAGAGTGCCTGCTGTGGGTGGCGTCTGATCTCGTCCAGAATCCTCTGCCGGGAATCACGGTCACTCAGGTTGCCAAGATACCGGCCCGACAACTGCTGCGGGTGCCAGTGGTCATCAAAGGGAAGTTCAAGGCCAACGAGCAGCGTGTTCTCATCAGATTCTTCAAGGCCGGCAGGAAGCGCTGATGCACCGGTGGCAGCCCGTGCAGTCAGTGCCGGTGGCGGGTGCTGATCGGCATCCCGCACGCCCAAACGATGGGAGACCGGTAACAGGGACTGTCGCAGACCGACAAAATAAATGTCGGCCAGATCGGTTTCGGCCCGGCTCTCTGCCCGCCGAATCATATAGTGACTGAAAATAGCCAGCAGCAGACGCGGGATGAGGCCCGCCATGATCAGGGTGCCTATGAGCAGCCAGGCCCAGGCGGTGCGATGACTGGCCAGCAGCTCAGCCGGGGAGCCGCGCTGGCTCTGACGAATGGCCTCAAGGTCTGGTCCCTGCAGTCCGATCGGTGCAACCAGACCGTTCAGAATATTGGTTAGCACGTTAAAGGTCTGCTCGTCGAGCAGAGTGGTTTCCCAGATGAAGTTAAACTGGCGCGTGAATAGCATCAGCAAGATCATGAACAGACCACCCAGCAGATACGTGAGCCACAGAAGATGACTCAGGCGGCTGAAGCGCCAGGTCCCGGCCCGGCCTTTGCCGCGCAGTTTCAGCCAGTCTGCCAGCGCCTGGCTAACCCGCCATTGCCGACTGGCGAATATTTGCAGCAATTGGGTGGCCAGGGTACCGCCAGAGTGACCGCTGCCCGGCAGGAGTTGCGGAACCGGCACCAGAAACAGCCAGAGCAGTAAAGACAGACAATTCAGCCCGATAAGAACCGCCAGCAGCCAGAAAAAGTTCACGGGCTCTTGTGTCTGAAGGGGAGGAAAGGCCTGGGCAGCGGCAAGGGTGCCCAACAGGAAGGCAAGGAAAAGGGCGGCGGCAGTCAGGCGTCTGAGGAAGCGGAGGCCGTCACGCCATTCGTTGTCTGCGCCGGTAAAACGAAGAAATAGCGCGGCCCGTTTGGTCAACTGCTCACTGAAGTCGCCCTCGAGCACGCGGCCGTCAAGCACTTCCTCCTGAAACTGCTGCTGGAGTTCGGGTTTATCTTCCTCCCTGAGCCGGGTCAGTTCCACGGACTCTCTGGGGTTGAGCATAGGTTTCAGTCTCCGCTGACACCCAGGAACCCGCCGGTCTGGTGGGCCCAGAGTTGTGCATAAATGCCCCCGCTGCGGACCAGTTCGCTATGGGTGCCTTCCTCGACAATACGGCCCTGATCCATCACGATCAAGCGGTCCATGGCGGCAATGGTCGACAAGCGGTGAGCAATGGCAAGAACGGTTTTACCTTCCATCAGTGGCTGCAGACTGGCCTGGATGGCCGCTTCGACTTCGGAGTCAAGAGCGGAAGTTGCCTCGTCCAGCACCAGGATGGGGGCGTCCTTCAGCAGCACGCGGGTGATCGCGATTCGCTGGCGCTGACCACCAGAAAGCTTGACGCCGCGCTCGCCCACTTGGGCATCATAACCCCGGCGACCTTGCGGATCGCTCAGGCCGAGTATGAACTCATGGGCCTCGGCCTTGCGCGCAGCGGCGATCATTTCTTCTTCACTGGCATCCGGACGGCCATAAAGAATGTTCTCCCGAACTGAACGATGCAGCAGGGAGGTGTCCTGCGTGACCATGGCAATGTGTGCCCGCAGGCTCTCCTGTCGGACATCGCGGATGTCCTGCCCATCTATCAGGATGCGTCCTGACTCGACATCGTGGAAACGCAGCAATAGGTTGACCAGGGTGGATTTCCCGGCGCCGGAGCGACCCACGATACCGACTTTCTCACCCGGGGCAATGTCCAGATCGAGAAGATCAATCACGCCGCTGCCTTTGCCGTAGTGGAAAGATATGTTTTCGAAATGCACCTGCCCGCCCGTGACCGTGAGATCCCGTGCCTCTTTACGGTCTTCGATCTCTACCGGCTTGGCGAGTGTGGAAGCGCCGTCTACCACGGTACCCAGGTTCTCGAACAGAGAGGTGATTTCCCACATGATCCAGTGCGACATGCCATTGATCCGCAGGCTCAGACTGACCGCGATGGCGATGGCGCCAATGCTGATTGCGCCATCTGCCCAGAGCCAGACTGAGAGGGCAGCAATTGAAAAAAGCAGGCCGTAATTGAGTACCTGGATAGATATGTTGATCCCGCTGGCATAGCGCATCTGGGCATAAACCGTATCAATGAACTCGGTCATGCTTTCCTGGGCATAGTCGGCTTCGCGACGGGTATGCGAAAACAGTTTGACGGTGGAGATATTGGTGTAACTGTCGACGATCCGCCCTGTCATCAGGGAGCGGGCGTCGGCCTGGGCGGTACTCACCTGCTTTAAACGTGGCACAAAATACAGTTGCAGCAGAACATACAGGACAAACCAGACCAGCATCGGAATCAGCATGCGCCAGTCAGCATCTGCGATGACAAACAGTACCGACAGGAAATACACACTGACGTACAGAATGACATCGAGCATCTTCATGACGGCTTCGCGCACCGCCAGAGCTGTCTGCATGACCTTGGTGGCGATGCGTCCGGCAAACTCATTCTGATAGAAACCCACGCTCTGGCGCAGCAGGTAGCGGTGCGCCATCCAGCGGATACGCATCGGATAATTTCCGAGCAAGGTCTGGTGAACGACCAGGGCATGTAGCACGACAATGGCTGGCAGGCCCAGCAACATCACTGCTGACCAGGTGATCAGGGTACCGAGTTCTTCCTGGAACAGGGTGTCGGGATCACGTTCAACCAACCAATCCACCAGCTCTCCCAGAAAGCCGACCATAGCCACTTCGACCACAGCCAGTGAAGCCGTGAGCAGGGACATGGCGATCAGTCCACGCTCAGCACCCCGGGTGTAGTGACGGCAGAATGCCCACAAACCGGAGGGTGGTGTTACCGGCTCGTCTGGCGGGAAAGGTTTCAGCAAGGATTCGAAAAAGCGCAACATGCAGAGAAAAAGACCTTGTGACAGTCGGTGGCAAAAGCAGTGATGCAGATCAGCGGGGCCAGCAGCTTGCTGATTGCACCGTCCGGGGACTATACGTCAAAATGGACGACTGGTGTGTTGAGGCGCCTAAAAATAGCAGGAACACAAGCGCATGTCTCTTTTTGCAGCAATCCCCGATGACAGTATTTTTTTTTCGCGGTCAGATACAGAGTCCCTTTTGGGTAGTTGGGCCCCGTATGCCTTCCGGCTGGAGGGGCAGGAATGGCCGACAGTCGAGCATTATTTCCAGGCCCTGAAATTCCGGGAGGCTGAATACCAGGAGAGGATTCGGGCGGCCAAAAGCCCCAAAGAAGCCCGGAAGCTGGGGCGAAGCAAGAGACAACCACTGAGAGAAGACTGGAAGAAAGTCCGCGAAGTGGTGCTGACCCGGGCGATCTACACACGCGCCAGGACCTACGATCAGCTGGCTGCGGCATTACTCGAAACCGGCGACAAAACCCTGGTAGAAAACAACGCCTACGATTACTTCTGGGGGTGTGGCCGTGACAGGCGGGGTGAAAACCGCTATGGCAAGGTTCTCATGAAAGTCAGGGCGCGGCTTCGGGAGGAAGCTGCCGGGGAGGCTGAATCCCGTCAGCAGCCTGGGGGTCAGTAAGCAATGCGGTTGCGGCCGCTGTTCTTTGCCTC
>JAUIAZ010000252.1 GCA_030427465.1 Gammaproteobacteria bacterium
CTGCAGACTTTTCTGACTGATCTGGCCACTCAGCTAAACGAGTCGACAGGACAGCTCAGCCAGGCTGCCGGAGAGATCCGCAATCTGTCTGCCAGCATTACTGAGCGCGCGTCGCAATCCCACTCCCAGACTGATCAGGTGGCGACGGCCATGCATGAAATGACGGCAACCGCGCAAGAGGTGGCTTCTCACGCCAACGATGCTTCGCAACTGACCGGCGATGCCAATGCTGCGGCCAGGGACGGGTTGCAGTCAATGCACACGGCGCAAGGCGGTATTGATCGCCTTTCGAAGCAGATAGATTCCAGTGTGGAAAGCATGAACAGTCTGGCCCAGCAGACAACCAATGTCGGATCGGTTCTGGGCGTCATTCTCGGTATAGCCGAACAGACCAATCTTCTGGCGCTGAATGCTGCCATCGAAGCCGCCCGTGCGGGTGAACAGGGTCGTGGATTTGCGGTCGTGGCTGATGAAGTTCGCACGCTTGCCCAGCGCACCCAGCAGTCGACAGCAGAAATAGAAAAGATTATCGATTCAGTTCAGTCGGCAGCGCGGAACATGGTCAGTGTGATGCAGAGCAGCCGCGAAGTCACGACGGAAAGTACCGAGCAGGTGAACGAGGCCGCAAGGAAAATGGATACCATCTCTGACAGTATCCAACAGATTGCCAGTCTGAACATTCAGGTGGCCACAGCAGCCGAAGAACAAAGCAGTGTGTCTGATGACATCGCCCAGAATGTCAGCTCGGTTGCCGACCTGATCGAACAGAACGCGGCAGAGTCACGCAACAGTCTGGAACTGGCGGATAACCTGGGTAGTCTGGCTGGCAGGCTGGGCGAACTTGCCGGTCATCTGAAGCGCGCCTGAGGCCGGTTCGCCTCAGGCTCAGGAACCCATCGTTACTTCGGCCCCCCGGGCTTAGTTTGTGGTGGCTTTGGATGGCGCTTTCAGTCCGGCCAGCAATTCTTCAATACGGTCGGCCTGATAACGTTTTGCAGCAGTGGCCAGACGGCCGCCGTCGCCGGTCTGTAACCACCTTTTGACCCGTCCGGCATCACCGATGTGGGTAAGTTTGCCGAAAGAGTTCAGCAGAACCATGCTGACCGGACGCTCATCAATACGGGCACTTAGCAAAAGGCAGCGACCGGCTTCAGTCAGGTAGCCTGTCTTGCTCAATGAAATGTCCCAGGCCCGGCGATGGACGAGGCGATTGGTGTTTCCGTAGCCAAGCACATAGCGCGGCTTGCGGAAGCGTGCGGTGAACTGGCCGGTGGTTGAATACTCCCGGATCAAATCGTGCCGGTTGGCCTCCCGGAGCAGGCGGCTCATGTCCCGGGCGGTTGACACATTGCCGGAGGAAAGAC
Organism: Gammaproteobacteria bacterium; assembly: GCA_030427465.1. GTDB lineage: Bacteria > Pseudomonadota > Gammaproteobacteria > Pseudomonadales > Oleiphilaceae > JADJWY01. Next base: position 1,365 of record JAUIAZ010000252.1, read on the forward strand.
CGGATGGATCATCAAAGTGCGTGTTGTTCATACCCAGGCGCTCTGCTGTCCGATTCATGTCTGCCACAAACTGTTCCAGGCCTCCTTCGTGATGCTGGGCCAGCACATAGGTTGCCAGATTTTCCGAAGACATCAGAGCGATGCGCAGCAGATCCTTGCGTTTCAGTGTGGAATCGTTACGCAGGCGGGAGTAAGCATTCTTGCCCGTGGCATTTTTCACCCGCTGTATTTCCAGATAACTGTTCAGGGGCGCTTTGGATTCCAGCACCACGACGGCGGTCATCACCTTGGTGAGGGAGGCTACGGGCATTTGCAGGTCCGGATACTTGGCATAAAGCACTTCACCGGTATTGAGATCACTGACCATGGCACTGACAGAGCCCAGTTGCAGCCGGTCTGGGTCGGGGGCTTTGGCTGCAGCCTGGAGCAGGCCGGGAGGCGACAGCAGCAGGAACAGAACAGACAGAATCAGGGAACTCCGCAGAAGTCGGAATTGCACAGAACGTGAAGTCAAAATTGGCGGTACTCCTTTGTTATTGGTGCCTATTCTGCCAGCCCCGGCCAGTCAAAGCCAAGTCCCCGTAAAGGCGGGAACCACAGCACTTGACGGCGCTGGGGAAACCTTTAAAATACCCCAAAGGAATAAGCATATAACCAAAAGGCATTTAGGTTTTCATTCAGGAATGACTCATGAATAAGCCATCCGTGCATCCATTCTTTCACCAGCCAACTTCAACCTGGTCCTATGTGGTCAGCGACCCGGACAGTGAGGCGTGCGCGATTATTGATCCTGTTCTGGATTTTGATTATGCCTCCGGCAGAACCGCCGGACAGTCTGTACAGGAGATCCTCGATTTTGTGCGCGATCAGGGAATGTCTGTTGACTGGATACTCGAAACGCATGTGCACGCGGACCACCTGTCTGCCACACCTCTGCTGCAAGAGGCTACGGGTGCGCGCACTGCCATCGGTGCCCACATTACCACCGTGCAGGAAGTTTTCGGTCAGGCTTTCAATGCCGAAGCAGGTTTTGCCCGCGATGGCAGTCAGTTCGACCGCCTGCTCAATGAAGGAGACCAGATCAATATCGGGTCACTGAAGGTCAGTGTCATACACACGCCCGGTCACACGCCGGCCTGTGTCAGCTATGTCATCGGTGATGCTGCGTTTGTGGGGGATACACTGTTCATGCCGGATTATGGCACTGCCCGTTGCGACTTTCCCGGTGGGGACGCCCGTGCTCTGTACCGCTCTGTACAGAAGATTTATGCCTTGCCGGACAGCACGCGACTGTTCCTTTGCCACGATTATCTGTCTGAGAACCGCAAGGTGCATGTCTGTGAAACCTCGGTCGCCGAGCAGAAAGCGCAAAATGTACACCTGAAGGAAGATACGTTGGAGGAAGAGTTTGTCCATCTGCGCCAGAAACGGGATGCCACACTGGATATGCCCCAACTGATGATTCCCTCAGTCCAGGTGAATATGCGAAATGGTCATCTGCCCCCGGCAGAGTCTAACGGGCAGGTTTATCTCAAGGTCCCGGTAAACCGTTTCTGAGCAGAGACGATGGTTCTTCGCCTGCATTTATCGGTTAAACACTGTGTTCACGGGGGGCTGGGGTGAGTCTCAAATCCTGGCTGCCCCTGCTGGAGTGGGGTGCAAGCTATCAGCGCCAACAACTGGGTGCGGACCTGCTGGCGGCCTGTATTGTGACAGTCATGCTGATCCCGCAGTCTCTGGCCTACGCCTTGTTGGCGGGTCTGCCGCCCCAGGTGGGCCTTTATGCCAGTATTTTCCCGCTGATCGCCTACAGTGTCCTGGGCAGCAGTTCCACACTGTCGGTAGGGCCCGTGGCCGTCATCTCGCTGATGAGTGCGGTGGCCATTGACCAACTGGGGCTGCCAAGTGTCGAGGAAAAGGTGGCAGCGGCCATGGTGTTGTCCGTGCTGTCCGGTCTGATGTTGCTCGGTATGGGGTGCCTGCGTCTGGGTATGCTGGCCAATTTCCTGAGTCACCCGGTTATTTCCGGGTTCGTGACGGCTTCAGCGATACTGATAGCGCTCAGTCAGCTGCCTTATTTTCTGGGAGTCCAGATTCCGGCAGACAGCGCACCCACGATGCTTCTGGCACTGATTGACAGCCTGGACTCAGTCAATCTCTGGAGCCTGTCGATTGGGTCGGCTTGTGTGCTGGTCTTGCTCTGGATACGGTCTTACCTCAAGCGCCTGCTGAGGGCCGCCGGAATGGCAGAGCGCGGGGCCGACTTTCTGACCAAGGCCGGGCCCGTGCTTGCGGTTATTGTAAGTACCTGGGCAAGCGGCCACTGGGGGCTGGCTGAGCAGGGTGTGCAGATAGTCGGGGCCATACCCGCCGGCCTGCCGGGCTTCTCGTTGCCGCCGCTGGATCTTTCGTTATGGCGGGAGCTGCTGGTGTCGGCCCTCCTGATCAGTATCGTGGGGTTTGTCGAGTCGGTTTCGGTGGCAGAGACACTGGCAGCCAGGCGTCATCAGCGAATCCGTCCGAATCAGGAGCTGCTCGGTCTGGGCGCGGCCAACCTGGCCAGTGGTTTTGGCGGAGGCTATCCGGTAACCGGTGGTTTTTCACGATCGGTGGTGAACTTTGAGGCGGGTGCGCAAACTCCGGCTGCCGGTGCGTATACGGCAGTGGGCATATTGGCGGTGACCTGGTTTCTGACGCCACTGCTGTATCATCTGCCCAAGGCAACGCTGGCGGCGACCATTCTGCTTGCCGTATTGGCCCTTATAGATATAAAGGCCATCCGGCGTACTTACCGCTATTCCCGCAGTGATTTTGCGGCGATGCTGGTGACCATCGTGCTGACGCTGCTGATGGGGGTGGAAACCGGCATCGCGGCGGGCGTCATTTTGTCCGTCGGATTATTTATCGCCCGCACCAGCACACCGCACATGGCGGTAGTGGGACGGGTCGAAGGAACCGAGCACTTTCGCAATATTGAACGTCACGCAGTGGAAACCGTACCGCAGATCCTGACCCTGAGAGTGGACGAAAGCCTGTACTTTGCGAATGTCCGTTACCTGGAAGACCGCATAGAGCAATTGCTTCAGCAGCAACCCGACATCAGACACCTGATTCTGATGTGTCCGGCCGTCAATCAGATAGACAGCTCTGGTCTTGAAGCGCTTGAGGGGCTGAATCACCGACTGTCTGCTCAGGGTATCCGGCTGCATCTGAGTGAGATCAAGGGGCCCGTCATGGACAGATTGCAGCGCAGCCAGTTTCTCCAGACGCTCAGTGGGCAGGTCTTTCGTAGCCAGTACGAGGCCTGGCAAACCCTGAAAGCAGGTCCGGGCGTGGAAGAGTCCGGTGTCTAGGCGAAAGGCCTGACATCCACTTCAGACAGCGGACGCCCCAGCAACCGGTCAAAGTCATCCGCGAGTCGGTGACAGACCGACAGAACCTTGGCCCAGGCCTTCAGGCGAGTGTCTGTATCCATTTTCTCGAAGTCTTTGCGGTCTGGAATTTTTGAAAACGGCAGGCTCTCCACGAAGGATCGGGAAGGCGTCAATAACAGGACATTGTCGTAGTATGCCGCATTCACCTTGCGCCAGGTCAGGCTCTTGTCGAACCAGCCGGCAGTCACGCGCTGACTGAAGTGGGGATACAGCACCAGACCTTGTTCAGAGGGACAGAACGGAATGTCGAAGTGATAGTCGGTAATACCGCCGTCACGGTAGGTGCCCGACGGAGCACCCGGCACATTGCGGATGCCTTCAAGCACCATCGGAATGCTGCCAGTGGCCAGCAGGCTGGCACGGACATTGTCGGGCTGCAGTTTGCCGTAGCGCGTATTGAAGCCGGACAGATCGAAGAATGAAGACTCCCCGGCATGCATGACCACGCGTTCAAAGAACCAGCCGAGGCGTTTGCGTGAGGCGGCG
>JAUIAZ010000253.1 GCA_030427465.1 Gammaproteobacteria bacterium
TCATCTGAGCTGCCTTTTTTTTGCCAGCCGCCTGGCCTGACTGGCTTTGCCACTGCGACTGAGTGTCGAACCCAGCCAGAATGACAGCTGGGGCAGAGCACTGCCGAGTTTGGCCAGCCCACCGCGCCAGGCCGGCAGAATCAGTTCGGGTTTCTCTTTGGTCAGGACCTCTCTGAAGACCAGGTCTCCGACGTCTTCCACTGTCAGGGTCTTTGGCCCGCTGAAGGTGAGGGCGGCTTCCTCATAGCTCTCCTGAAGCTCCAGCATCGGCGTTTCAATGGCGTCCGGACAGATGACCGTCACAGTCACCCCGTAAGGTCGCAATTCCTGAGCCAGCGCCAGACTGAAACCGCGTACTGCGAATTTGGAGGCGCTGTACAGGGCAATGCCGGGAATCGGCGCAATACCCGCCAGTGAGGCAATATTGACGATGCGACCATTACCCAGAGGCTTCATGTGGCGGGCAGCCAGTTGGCACCCGTAAATCAGTCCCTTGACGTTGATATCCATGTGCCGGTCAATTTCGCTCATTGGCGTCTCATGGATGTAGCCGGGTTTCAGATAGCCGGCGACATTGAAAAGCAGGTCAATCCGCGGCGCGGATTCCAGGGCCTTGCTCCAGGACTCCTGCCACGCCTCTGGCTTTGTAATGTCCAGCGGCAGACAGCGCACCTGTGTGTCGGACCAGCCCCTTTCCTGTGCCAGTTCCTGCAGGTGATCAAACTGGATGTCTGTGGCACATACGCGGTAACCGGCATCGATAAATCGCTGCGTGAGGTGGAGTCCGACACCACTGGCACTGCCGGTCAGAAAAACATGTGGCTCAGTCATAGGTTCACCCGATTGGCCTGATGAGCCTGGCCGAAGTTGAGCTCTCCGAGAGTGAAAGTCGGTTTCAGGCCCGGGAAGCCCCAGTATGAGGTCAGCTCGGAAGAGGGTACGCAGTTGAAGAACTCCGGGTTATCCGGGTTTGGCCCGGCAATGGTACGCTCCACTACCATGGAAATGTACTGGTCGAGTGAATTCTCCAGAGTGTTCCCGTTCAGAATCACTTCCATGCCCGTGTCCGCAGCATATTGTCGAAGTCCCGGAATACGCGAATGCGCCGGGGCATAGCTGTCGGCGGAAACACCGTTTTCGCTGGTCACCAGCAGGCCGGCCGGTGTGTGGGCTACCAGCGAATGGTTGCCTTCCGTGTGGCCCGGGGTTCTGACCAGTGCCACACTTTTGCCCAGGCGCACACTGCTGTGAAGACGGATGATGCGCGATTCCGGAATACCCTCTGTGCCCTGGGGGCAATACCAGTCCTGCTGCTGTGGCAGCAGACCCTGAGTGCTGTCCCACTCCTGCTGCATAACCAGTAAACGGGCATTGGGAAACAGGCCGGGCCGGGATTCACTGCCCAGCCAGCGGCGGATGTCCTGCGTGTGAAGATGGTCGTAAGAGATAAAGTCAACCTGCTCCGGCCGGATTCCGCAGTGGTGAAGGGCCTGCTCGACTGTGTTCTCTACTGGCGCCAGAAACGATTGCATGAGGGGGGACAGCACGCCGAATTTTTCTGTCAGTCTCTTGAAAAATGGTGTTTCCCGGTTGGCTTGAAAGTCTGAAGGGGAAAACAGCAGAGTCCACAAACGTCCTGCTGCCCGGTACTGGACGACAAACAGTCGGTTGAGGATATGCATGTAGGGCGTGATCACGCGGTTGGCATTCAGCAGGCCGTAGCGGGTCGGGTAAGGCGCGCGGATCAGATTCATGCTCCGGTACAGGGTTACCTGCTCATCATCTTCCAGCATCTGCTGGCGGAAGGCGTCTGCGGCTTCGCGCGCCTGCTGCAGGCGCAAAGTGGGCAGATGACTTTCTCTTGCGCGGTCAAGCCCGGGTATCGGGACGATGCCGGATTGTGCCAGTATTTCCGGATCCGCCAGTCCGGCCGGGAAGGGAGACGGGTGATTCATGTCCTGTGCCTGCTGTTGTGAATTGTTGTCAGGAATTTAATTGAATCATGGTTCAATTAAGTGCGTCAAGCAGGCGTTTCAGCAGGTGAGACAAGGCGGCGGAAAGCGAGGTGCCGGATGAGGTCTGGCGGGTACCTTCAAGTGACCAGTCGTCCGGATTCTGTTTTACATACGGCCACACCGGTGACTGGCTCATGAGGATCAGACCATGAACACTGTGGATGAGTAACAGGAAGTCTTCCTGGTCATACTCGCTGGGTTGGTTCTGCCTGGCGGCAAGAAAGGCGTCGCGGAAGCCGGAGAGGGCACGCAAAGCAGCCTTGAGTTCCTGGGTGGCAAGAGCTTCCACCCGCGTACCCAGATAGTGGTCAAAGACTTTGGGCGGGCGGGTGACCAGCAGATACATGCTCATGTTGCCGGTGGCAAACTGACAGTAATCCTCGAGTAGCACCGGAAAAGCTTCTCGCGGTGATACACCCCGTTCCTGAAGGCTACGGCGGCGGGTGCTCAGACGCTGATTCAGCTGATCAAAGTATTCAATTTCCAGCTGCAGGAAGAGGGCGTCTTTGCTGGGAACGAAGTGATAGAGTTTACCCACGGACATGCCGCAGCGCTCAGCCACGGCTTTCATAGTCAACCGGTCGAAGCCTGCCTGTGTAATCAGTTCGCGGGCAGCATCCAGAATCTGGGGCAGTACTTTACGCGGATCCGGCTTGGGACGTGCCATCTATTTCCCTGATTTTCATGATCGGATTAAGGGCCTGGTCACGGCGCAGTCAGCGACTCTAGCAAAGGGTAAGCGGCCCGCGCAATCGCGACAGCTTTTGGGCTAGACCCCGAACGAACTATGCACTAGGCTTTGCACACCATCAATTACCGGCCAATCAATACTCGGCCACAGGTGTTTTACATGCTGTCTGTCTTGAGAGGCCTGCTGCTGGTTCCTCTGGCCATCATTGCCTCTTGTCATGCATTGATCATTTGCCTTCTGAAACCATTCGATCCGGATAATGCCAGAAAAGCTGCCGCCATTTATGGGCGTTATCATCTGCCGCTGTTCGGTTTGAAGGTGACCGTGGAAGGACGTGAAAATCTGCCGCAAGAGGCCCCGTTTATTGTGGTGGCCAACCACCAGAGCAATTTTGACCTGCTTGTGATGGGGCAGGCTGTTCCCCCCCGTACCGTTAGCCTGGGAAAGAAAAGTCTCAAATGGATTCCCCTGTTCGGACAGGTTTACTGGTTGTCGGGTAACGTCATGATCGACCGGCAGCGCGGAGATCGCGCCCGTGCCACGATGGATCAGATTCAGGCAGCGCTTACCAATGAGGGGCGTCGCATCTGGATCTTTCCGGAGGGAACACGCAATTCCCGCGATACCTTGCTGGATTTCAAGAAGGGCGCTTTTACCACAGCGGTCAATACCGGAGTCCCCCTGATTCCGGTTTGTGCGCCGCGTTATTTCAGACGTATCAATTGGAACCGCTGGGACAACGGCCATATCACTGTCCGGATTTTGCCTCCGATCGTGACCGATACGCACAACCGGGAATCTGCAGATGCCCTGCGTCAGGATGTCCAGCAGCTGATGCAAGCCGAAATCGACCGGCTGGATGCCGAGGCAAGGCGTGCAGCCGGCGAGGGCGCTACCTGACTGCCCTAGCCGGGATGGGGTGTCATTTTAGGGTTCAATCCGCTTTGGCTGATCTCGGATTCTATCCGGTTGCGGCCAAGTATCTTGGCCTGGTAAAGCAGGCTGTCCGCTTCACGGATCTTCATACCCAGATCATCATGCGGCCCTACTTCCACCACGCCAATGCTTGAATGAATATGCAGCAGACGACCTTCAAAGTTGATCGCGTCGCTTTCGACTGTCTGCTTCAGGTTCTCCGTTGCGCGCAGACCGGTCTCCAGGTGGGTATCGATGAACAGCACCAGGAATTCTTCTCCGCCCCAGCGTGCCGCTAAATCAATACTGCGGATAGATTCGCGTATGCGGCCCGCCAGCTCTATGAGACAGTGGTCACCACAGGCGTGGCCGTAGCGGTCGTTTATCTGCTTGAAATGATCAACATCCAGGATCGCCAGGCTGAAGGTGGTTTTTTCCCGCCGGCAGCGTTCCATTTCACGGCGCATTGCATCTTGCATGGCCCGGCGGTTCATCAACCCCGTCATTTCGTCAGAATTGGCAATTTTACGCAAGGCCTTCATGGCGGCTCGCAATTCGACTTCACCAGCCTGAATCTGTCGTTTGGCTGCAACCAGTCCGCGCTTCTGGGCGACAAGCTGATGTCCCTGGAAGGCAAGGAAAACGTTAACCATGCCGAAGAACACTGTGCCCAGAAGTTCCATCGCCAGGTCGCCTGGCTGTTTCAGTATCACAATCGCATAGGTGCAGAGCGAGAAGTGGAAGACAAGGAAGAACAATAGCATCAGCAGGGAATAGACCAGGCGGCCATAGGAGAACAGAAAGGTGAAGGCGACAACCGCCGCTGCCAGTCCGAAGAAGCGCAGATCCTGCAGAATCAGCATCCAGAGGGAGTACAGAACCAGCCAGACGATGGCCTGGGTTACCAGCATGAAAAAGCCATACCGGTTACCGGGCTTGGGGATGACACTGTTTACCAGCAGACAGACCCCGATCATTCCCAGTACCATCAACTGGAAATCGAAAATATCGGCATAGTCAAAGCGGGCAAGATCGAAAGCTACGGCCAGATAACTGCCGAGTATCGGCACATGATAGGCAATGGCGGATAGCAGGGTCTGATTGCGGACTTTTTGGCGCAAGCGGTTCTGTTTATTGGCTTTTTTGGCTTCTGTGGTGCTAGTCATACCTCCAGTATAGTGGATGAAACCATCCGTGGTCCTGCACTATCACGAATTAATCAGGGGCTGGAAATAGCGCTCCCAGAGACAGCTCTGCATGCCGCGGCGGAAGAATCCGAAATGGCCGATACGGCGGATCTCGGCCTGGGCCGGATCGATCCGGATATGCCTGACTGGCGCCTGGCTGTACTGGTCATGCAGTGCCCGGGTACCCTGCAGCGTCATGAATTCATCATCGGTGAAGGAAAGCACGGTGAAGGGCTGGCGAACCCGCTCATAGGCGTCCGCCACCCAGCTCCCTTCCGCACCGAGGGCATACTCCGGGTGCAGGCACCAGCGCCGCCATTGCTCGATAACCCCACGTGGAAGATCGCCCACCATATTGAAGCGGGCACCCGGGAAGTACCCCATCATGGGCGTCGTCAGCGGCGCCACCACATACCACATAAACCACACAATGCGTTTCAGAGCCGGCGTGTTCTGTCGCCAG
>JAUIAZ010000254.1 GCA_030427465.1 Gammaproteobacteria bacterium
CAGGGTGGCCGCCGCAGCACTGTGCATCCGGGCAACAAGGAATTCATCACTGGCGACACCCTTCCGCGACCACCGGGTGGTGGTGGCTCAGGCAGCGGCCAGGGCCAGGCTGGCAATCAGGGCGAAGGCATGGATGACTTTGTTTTCCAGATTTCGCAGGATGAATTCCTGGATTTCATGTTTGAAGATCTGGCCTTGCCCAACCTGGTGCAAAAGCAGCTCAAGGATACGCAGAGCTTCAAATATGTCCGGGCGGGGTACACCAACCAGGGTAATCCGGCCAAGATAAACATCATCCGTTCCATGCGCGGGGCGTACGCGCGGCGCATGGCGTTGACCGGAAACCGCCGCAAGCGGCTGGAAAGTCTGGAAGAACAGATACAGGCCTTGAAAGCGCTGCCCGAAAAGGATGACCCCAGCTTCGACAAAGGGCGCAAAATCCGCGAACTGGAAGAGGAGTTGGAGGCGCTTCGCAGTCGCCTTAAACGGGTGCCTTTCATTGACGAAATCGATATCCGCTACAACCAGCATCTCAAGCACCCGAAGCCGGCCACCGCCGCTGTCATGTTTTGTCTGATGGATGTCTCGGGCTCCATGAGTCAGGCGCACAAGGACATCGCCAAACGCTTCTTCATTCTTCTGTATCTGTTCCTGAAGCGAAACTACGAAAAAATCGATGTGGTTTTTATTCGGCATCACACCAGTGCCAAGGAAGTCGATGAAGAAGAATTCTTCTACTCCAGAGAGACCGGCGGCACCATCGTATCCAGCGCATTGAAAATGATGAAAGACATCATGGCGGAACGCTATCCAACCGCTGATTGGAACATCTATGCCGCGCAGGCCTCGGACGGCGACAACTGGAACGATGACAGCCCACAGTGCAGCAAGCTGTTGGCGGAAGACATTCTGCCCTCCTGCCAGTTCTATTCGTACATAGAGATCACTCCGCACGACCATCAGATGCTGTGGCATGAGTATGAAAAACTCGTGGAGCCCTTCAAGGAGCGCTTCGCCATGCAGCAGATCGTCGATGCCGGTGACATATACCCCGTTTTCCGCAAGCTGTTTCAGAAGCAGGGTGAACATGGCTGAATCCGAACGTAAAGAAGCTAATTATCTGTCAACCAATTCGGAATGGACCTTCGAGCTCATTGATCGCTATAACCAGGCCATCGCGCAGTGTGCCGAAGAATATGGACTGGATACCTTCCCCAATCAGATCGAGGTAATCAGCGCCGAACAGATGATGGATGCCTACAGCTCGGTCGGCATGCCGGTAGGCTATAACCACTGGTCCTTCGGCAAGCAGTTCCTGCAAACAGAAAAACTGTATAAACGCGGTCAGATGGGGCTGGCCTATGAAATCGTCATCAACTCTGACCCCTGCATTGCCTATCTCATGGAAGAAAACACCATGATGATGCAGGCTCTGGTGGTCGCGCATGCCTGCTATGGACACAACAGCTTCTTCAAAGGCAACTATCTGTTCCGCACCTGGACGGACGCGAGCGCGATCATTGATTATCTGCTGTTTGCACGCAACTACATTACCAAGTGCGAGCAGCGGCACGGCATAGAAGCCGTCGAGAATATTCTGGATTCCTGTCACGCGATCATGAATCAGGGCGTTGACCGCTACAAAAGACCCAGCCCGATATCGGCTGGTGAAGAGGAAGCGCGTCAGATTGAACGGGAAGAATATTTGCAGAAACAGGTTAATGATCTGTGGCGAACCATTCCGACACGCCCCGGGGAGAAAACCAGCAAACGCAAAAAGCGTTTCCCGGAGGAACCGCAGGAGAATCTGCTCTACTTCATCGAAAAGAATGCCCCGCTGCTGGAACCCTGGCAGCGTGAAATTGTGCGCATCGTGCGCAAAATTGCGCAGTATTTCTACCCGCAGCGACAGACTCAGGTGATGAACGAAGGCTGGGCGACCTTCTGGCACTACACCCTGATGAACCGTCTGTATGAGAAAGGCCTGGTCACTGATGGCTTCATACTGGAGTTCCTGCAGAGCCATACCTCAGTGGTGTATCAGCCACCTTTTGACAGCCCCTGGTATTCCGGGATAAACCCCTACGCCCTGGGCTACGCGATGTTTCAGGACATCAAGCGTATCTGTGAAAACCCGACCGATGAAGACCGGGAATGGTTCCCGGACATTGCAGGCTCAGACTGGCTGAAGACGCTGGACTTTGCCATGCGCAATTTCAAGGATGAGAGCTTCATCCTGCAGTTCCTCTCTCCCCGCATCATCCGGGAGTTCAAATTTTTCGATATTCTCGATGACGACACCCGTGAGAACTACGAAGTTCAGGCCATTCACGATGAACAGGGTTACCGAATGGTTCGTGAACAGTTGGCCCGGCAATACAACCTCAGTTTCCGCGACCCCAATATTCAGGTCTACGACGTGGATGTGCGGGGTGATCGCTCACTGACGCTGCGGCATACCCCCGTCGACCGGGTTCCCCTGTATGACAAAGATGTGGAATCCGTGCTGAAGCATGTGCACCGGCTCTGGGGTTTTGATGTGCACCTGGAATCGGTAGACGAAGGTCGTGTCATCCGGGAGTACCACTGCCCTCCCCGCCCTCAGGATCCCGATCAATAACTGGTTTAAGCCCGGTAGATCCGATAAAATTTGTGGTTTACGCTTTCTCCAGACACATCCATGCGCAGTGAAGATTTTGATCTGGACAGCGCCATACAGGCCGCTCAGGCTCTGACCGCCGTCCTAGAAAAACGCACCCACCGCCGCAAGGTGATGGGCCAGGTGGTGGTAGTTCCCGGCCAGCTCGGTGGCGCCCTGAAATTGCCTGACATCACTGCACGGTTACATGGCAAAACCGAACCCCGGCGTCAAAGCGGCCTGGAAGCCTTCCGCAACCTCTGGGATACCCTGTCAGACCCTACCCGGGAAGAAGTCCTGCACATGATTGGCTGGTATGACCCGGAAGATCTGGACTGGGACGACAAACGCTCCAACCGCAAACCGACCAATATTTAACCATTGCCACCCGAAGCGGCCTGCCTCATAATGACCACCAGTCATTTAATAGAGGACACTTGCATGGACGCCACAATCGCTTCTCCCCTGACCTTACCCTGCGGCGCAGTGCTGCCCAATCGCATCGCCAAGGCGGCCATGACTGAAGGGCTGGCTGACAGTCGGGACAACCCGACACCTGAGCTTAATACTCTGTACCGAACCTGGTCTGAAGGCGGAGCCGGTCTGTTGATCACCGGAAATGTGATGGTCGATCGTCGCTATCTGGAACGCGGCGGCAACGTGGTTCTTGAAGATGACCAGGCAATGAGTCGCCTCTCGACCTGGGCAGAAGCGGGAACCAAAGCGGGCAACCACCTCTGGATGCAGATCAATCATCCGGGCCGTCAGTGCTCCCGGCTCGTCAATTCCGAACCACTATCACCTTCAGATATCCAGCTTGAACTGGTCGGTAACTTTGCCCGCCCCCGCGCCATGAGCGAAGACGATATCCAGGATGCTATCCGCCGTTTTGCACGGACCGCCGAACTGGCCAAAACCGCCGGCTTTACTGGCGTACAGATTCACAGTGCGCATGGCTACCTGGGTAGCCAGTTTCTGTCGCCCGTGACCAACAAGCGAGAGGATCGCTGGGGTGGCTCGCTGGAAAACCGCGCGCGCTTCCTGCTGACAACGATTGCCGCAGTGCGTGAGAAAGTGGGCCCCGAATTCCCCATCGGCGTCAAACTCAACTCGGCCGATTTCCAGAAAGGGGGGTTCACACTCGAGGAATGCGTCACTGTGTCCGGCTGGCTGGGGGAAGCCGGTGTCGACCTGCTGGAAATATCCGGGGGCACCTACGAAAACCTGGTCTTCATGGATACGGAAGCCAAACGTGAAAGCACCCGGAAACGCGAAGCTTTTTTCCTGGAGTATGCCGAGGCCATCTCCAACGCCGCTAAAATTCCGGTCATGATCACGGGGGGATTCCGCAGCCTGACAACGATGAATGATGCACTTGCTGAAGGCGCTACCGATGTAATCGGTATTGCGCGCCCCTTCTGTGTGATGCCCGATTTCCCGAACAAGCTGATCAGTGGTGACATCAACGAGGTACCGGTGGATGAACACGATCTGGTGCTTGGACAGGGTAAATGGAGTCCGGGCAGTCCCTATAAAGCCATCAGAGCCATCAACAACCAGGGACAGGCAGGCTGGTACTACCACCAGATGATCCGGCTGTCGCGTCACCAGCAGCCGGACCGGAATCCGGGTGTGCTGCGCACTTTCTGCGCGCAGATGCTGAATGACTGGCGCTTGGTGCTGCGAAGAAAAGTGCGTCAGGCCAGGGGCTGAAGGCAAACAACCGAGGCTGACGGGCAGCGCGTGTAAGAATGAGATATCAGACTTGCCGGGACTCCGGGTTTTCCAACGGAGGCAGATAACGCTGCAGCACCTCTGCCAGCCCCTCTTTCGAAAGGGGTTTGGTCAGGTGCTGGTCTGCGCCCGCAGCCAGGGAGCGTTGACGGTCTTCCGTACTCGCGTGTCCGGAAAGCATGCAGATGGGCAGGCGATAACCGCTCTCCCGTAGCGAGGCGAGCGCCGTCAGGCCGTCCATCCCCGGCATTTCAATGTCCATCAACACCAGGGGCATCGGGCTCTGTGCCAACTGAGCCAGGGCTTCTTCGCCAGAAGTCGCGAGTCTGACCTCAATGTCCGGCCGCTGTGCCGCGACCTGCTTTTTCAGCAACATGGCGTTCACGGGGTTATCCTCCACCAGAAGGATCTCAGGCTCGGTGCAGACGATCCGTGCCGGAAGGAAGCGCGACAGGGTATCGCAGAACTGATCACGATTTACTGGCTTTGAGAGGCAGTGCTGGAAGCCCTGCTTCAGATAGGACTCCACCTGGTGGCTCATCATGTTTGCAGTGATCGCTACCGCCGGCGTGCGCCTGTCATGGCTGCGCATCCATTGCACCACCGCCTCTCCCCCGCATTCAGGCATCTGGATATCCAGCAGCACCAGATCGTAGCTACGCAACTCCAGTTGGCGGATAGCCTCCACACCATTCGCCACCATCTGATAACGAACTCCGCAACGCCGAAGCAGATAGGCGATCAGCACCTGATTGTCCGGATTGTCCTCCGCCACCAGCACAGCTCCACTGAGATCCGGCCATTGTGTGGCTCTGTTCAGGCCTTCTTCTGAAACGAGCATGCGGTCACGCTCTGACTCCAGCCAGCGCTCGTCCACCGGTTCTGCCCCTACCCG
>JAUIAZ010000255.1 GCA_030427465.1 Gammaproteobacteria bacterium
CAGGGTACTGATATTGCCGCTGAGCGTGATGGGAGACAGGGAAACTTCATACCAGCGCTTGCCATCCCGGCTGAGGAATTCATAGTGGGAAAGCGGCAACTGTCTGGCGATGGCCTGGCACAGCGGACATTCGGCCTCGCTCAGCGCCGGCGGGTGCAGCGCCTCATGGCAAAGCTGCCCCGGGGCGAGTTGCGGGAAATCCCTGGCGACTGCCTGGTTCATCTGCTGGATACGGCCTTCCCGGTTGACGATGACCACATACTCTACCAGCGAATCAAAACTGTCTACGATGTGTGTCAACCCGCGAATCGGGCTCAGCAGCGCGGCATCCACCAGAGCGAGATAGATCAGCCAGAAGGACAGGAGCTTGAAATAGTGCCCGATGATCAGAGGCAAATCGCTCAGGTTTGCGTACAGGGTGAAATAGAGTTCGGCTGCCACGGTCAGCAGAATGGATACCGCGACGAATTGCCAGGTTCTGCGCTCAAGGCGGCTGCGGTGAACAAGCAGGATGCCCAGCGCCAGCAGGAACAGCGCCACGATCCCGTATTCCATCCAGATCTTGAGTGGCAGCAGGCCACTTTCCGGGGAATACAGAGCCGGTGCCCAACCGAGGTAGATGCCAATACTGGCCAGCAGGAAAAGCAGACCCGCCAGCGCCAGCCAGCGAACTGGGCGCAGGCGCCATCTGAAGCTCAGGCAGGCCAGCAGTACAACCCCGGCCTCCATCAACCGGGCAGCAACCCAGAAATCGATCGTGGCCCCCGGGTTCAGCCCCGGTATCAGCGCCACTCCGTCAAAGGTCAGCGTGTGCTGAAGGTCCAGCAAGCCGACCCAGAGGTAGCCACAACCCAGCAGCATGAAGAAGTTATTGCGTGAAAGGCTGTAGGTGTTCCAGGAGACCACAAACACCATGAGCGCGATGCCCACGGCAAAGAGTTCCACCAGGGTATGAAACAGCAGCGTACTGACCAGCAGCAGCCCCGTGCAGAGCAGGCAGAGAATCAGCGGGAACAGCCAGGGCCACCAAGTGCCCTCAGCGAGCCGGCTGCTGTCATCAGATTGTGTGGCTTTCAACGCATCAGACCCGGACATCCCGAACAGTACCTGAGAATGAGTATAGATGCCTGTGCCGGGCCGACTTCAGGCCCGCACCAGATTCCGCAACATGATACCGGCAGTGGCCAGCAAAGGCGCCGCCAGCAGAGCCCCGATCGGCCCCCACAACCAGGTCATCAGCAAGACCGCCATCAGTATCATCATCGGCGATAGCGCCAGTGTCTTGCCAATCACCGCCGGAGTAATCAGCTGCCCTTCTATACTGGTGATAATCAGGAACACGCCTGGTGCCCACAATGCGGATTGCAGACTCTCCGTGGTGGTGACACCGACCAGCAACAACACGAAGGTCATGATGGCCGGCCCCACGTAAGGGGCGAAATTCAGTAACCCGGCAAGCGCGCCCCAGAGCCAGGGGTTGGGTACATCAATCAGCCACAAGGCAACGGTCACCGTCAGCGCCAGAAAGCAATTGATGGTGGTCACCGCAATCAGGTACTGCGCGAGGTGCACCTTGATGGCCCGGGACAGGCGCACCAGGCGTTTCCGGGTTTTCCAGGTCTGTGTCACGGCGAACAGGTTTCTCAGCATCTGGCCGTTGGAAGCCAGCATGAAGAAGGTCATTGCGATGGCAATGAAAAAGCCGGACGTCAGGCTCGGCAAATCATCAGTCAGAATGGTTTTCAGGGTACTGTTGCTGGGCTCTACGACCTCGACTTTGGCCACAGCCGATTCAATATTGGGCGCATCGTCGGTCGCCATGGCGGCCAGCTGATCGACCTCCTTTGACACTGCCTGCAGGTCTGACAAGGGCCCGCTGGTCTCTGAGATCCGCGCGCGCAGAGTACGCAGGCTCTCCGGCAGCTCTTCGATCCAGCGGCTGGCTGGCTCCAGCCCCAGATTCAGGGTCGTCATGACACTCGCCACCAGCAGAAAACACACCAGTGCCGAAGTCAGCGTTGCCGGAATGCCGGAACGCGCCAAATGAGCAATAAAGGGGGAAAACAGGGTACTGATGAGCCACGCCAAGGTCAGGGGAATTAATAGAAAGGAAGCCTGAACCATGACAATCGCAGCCACAACCATGGCCAGAAAAATCAGCAGGCCGACCTTGACCACTTCCAGACGAAGCAGCCATTGAATCTGCTCATCCCGCTCGCGGATTCCGTTGGCAGCGGACAACTCACTGAGGAAGCGAAGCAGCAGAGCGCGGCGCGTCCCCCCGTTCGCCGGCTTATGCTTTTCAGGCCGTCTCATGATCAGGGCCATCCGCTTCACCGGTAGCGGCAGCCTCGGCCGCGCTGGCCGCTTGAGCCATCGCTTCCTGGGTCGTTTTCACCAGGGATTCCGCTTGCGCAATCGCACGCTCAATATCACGCATGGACAGTGTCACCTTCACCAGGGGACGACCCGGGTGGGCCGCCAGGAACCCCAGTGCAGCGACGCCTGCAAGCATCTCCGGTTGGGTGCTCTTGGTTTTCACGACCTGTCTGAGAGAGCCGGCAGATGCGCGAAACCCTTCGAGGGCTTCTTCTGCGACGGCTTGCCGGCAATCGAGCCGCTGTTCAGAACCTCTGAGTAAACGATCCAGCATCACTCGTCCTCCGGTGGGTTTTCAGCTTTCTGTGCTTTTTCGCTGGTCTGCGCTGAGTCGCGCTGCCAGACCTGCTGTGAAAAACGGGTCGAACGTCTCAGCGAAATCATCTCGATGGCTTTTTTCATGGAGCGCCAGAGCGAACAGGCCACCACTAACTGCAATAGTCCGAAGGTCAATATCGCTGCTGCGGCAATGTCAGACTGCACCCATACGGCATAGGCAATCAGCCCTGAAATCAGCCACCACAATCCGACTGCCACCGGGGCGAACAGCAAGGCGCAGAGCAGAACCACCCAGGTGGCCTGCCTGCTCAGCACCAGTTCCGCCTGGAACAGTTGCAAACCCTCCTCCAGCAGAAGGCGGGTCTGACTGCCCAGATCACGGGCGGAGTCTGAAATTCTGGCCTTAACCTGGCCCGGAGACTCGCACCCGTCCATCGCTGCCACCTGTTCCTGGTCTGACGTGCTCAGGACCGTCTCATCAGACGGGCCAGCAATACTCCGGCACCAAAGGCAATACCCAGGCTGGCAGCCGGGTGCTCTTTCATGAAGGTGCGCGATTTATCCAGATAAAGGTCGACGTTGCGGCTCAGCTCGTCCTGCTTCTCAGACAGTGACTGGCGGGTCTGCTCAGACTTGGACCGGATCTGGGCTTCGGCCTGTGCCACATGATCGGCAGCATGATCCACCATCTCATGGGCTTTTTCGGTCGCTTCCCTGGTGACCGGGCTCTGACTGAACCGCACGTCTTCCATTTTCTTGGGTTTCAATGTGGTTTCCGCTGTACTGGCTCCAGTTGCCATGCTTGTTTCCTCCATATTGATTGGGTGACAGGAAACCAGCATTTCTGATGCCAACCCCCAGCCAGCCCCTAAGACACGCGCCTTCCTGAGATTTACCGGGGAAAAATGGCCGGGGTCGGGTCAGAGAAGTCGGAGAGGTTTCGGCGGGAATTACAGACATTCTGGCAAATTCTACAATTTTACCGTCTCGTTGCCTGGTCAGCCCGGCCCGGTAGGCGGCAGGGTCACCGCCGTCTCCTTCCAGCTGCTTGTGAACGCTGAGTTTCCCCTGCCTCCGGCCTGGTTCTTGAATGCAGTCAGCCCCATGTTGAGTCACAAGAGATGGGTTCTGATGAGCAACCGGAGTATGGCGTTCCACGTTTTCAGGCTACTGTTCCTGCTTCTGGCTTGTGCCGCACTGCTCTCCCCAAAAACGGCTCAGGCGCAGGCCGCGGCACCGGTGGAAGCCATTGACAACAGCTCCCTGCCCGAAGGGCTTCCTTCCAAAGAAGCCCTGCAGGATCTTATCGTACTTCTGGAAAGCCAGAGTGCCCGCGAGGAACTCATTGCCCAGCTCAAAAGTTTGCAGCAGGTGCAGGAAGAAGAAACCGGAGATTCCACCTTTTCCCTGTCGGATATGCTTCGGGTAGACGATAACGCCGATGTATTCATGGACGAATATGCCGAATTTCTTGAAAGTTTGGGCCTGAGCGACAACGAGTTCGGTAAAATCGTGGCCACCGTACTTGCACTGATCCTGATTCTGCTTCTGGTCTGGCTTAATCGCTGGCTTTCGCGTCGCATCAACCGCCGGCTGGACAAACCGCGCCAACTGTTCCGGCTTGCCCCGGAGCGGTTCGCCCTGATTCCGCGACTGCAGAAAAACCTGGGCACCGTGCTTGCTGTGCTCCTGGCAGCCTCAGCCATTGCCATTATCTGGGATCAACAGAGCTGGTTTGGCGACAGCCCCTGGGCACTGCCCTCGCTGTTCCAGCTTGCGCTTTCACTGGCGCTGATCATCTTCATTTTTGCGGCCATCTGGGAGCTGCTGAATGCGGGCCTTGAGTACTACAGCCACCGGCATTCCAGTTTGAGCATGAGCCGTCTGAATACCGTTGTTCCGGTCATGAAAAAAATCCTCATGATCACCCTGGGTATCCTGTTCTTCATGGTGAGTCTGTCGGAAATCGGCGTGGACATCATGCCTCTGCTGGCAGGTGCCGGTGTCATCGGTATCGCCGTTGGCTTTGGAGCCCAGACCCTGGTGAAAGATTTTCTGACCGGCCTCATCATCATTCTGGAAGACATTCTTCAGGTCGGTGATGTGGTGACCGTCGGCGATCGCTCCGGCATGGTCGAGCGCATCACCATCCGCAAGATCCAGCTACGCGGCCTGGACGGGACTGTGCATACCGTGCCTTACAGCGAGCTGACCGTGATCGACAACATGACCAAGGAATTCAGCTACTACCTCACCGATATCGGGGTCGCCTACAAGGAAAATGTCGCGGAAGTGATTGATTGTATTCGTGAAGTCGACCAACAAATGCGAGAAGATGACGACTATAAAGACAAGATTCTGGAAGAAATCGATATTCTGGGTCTGGACAAGTTTGCCGACAGTGCGGTGGTCATCCGCGCGCGCATAAAGACACAGGCGCACGCCAAATGGTCTGTTGGCCGGGCCTTCAATGCGCGTCTGAAGCAGGCCTTCGATGAACGCAACATTGAAATTCCTTTCCCTCATCGTACTCTGTTCTTTGCCAATCCACTGGAACAGAAGGGCCTGACTGGATCTGAACAGAGGAACACGGCTGTCACAGCCAA
>JAUIAZ010000014.1 GCA_030427465.1 Gammaproteobacteria bacterium
CTATATGCCATCTGCCAGATCATGAAATTGCTGATGCGCTGCTCGCCAGCCGTACGAATACAAAGATCCGGAGGCGGCAACTCACTCAGCCCGATATAGGCCTGGATATGATCTTCCGTGATATCTGCAGCCCTGATCAGACCGTTTTCGACATCTGCCGCCACCTTGCGAACCGCCTGGGCGATATCCCACTGTCCACCATAATTGGCGGCCACAACGAGAGTCATTTTCTGGTTGTCGGCCGTGAGCGCCTCCCCTTCAGCCATGAGCTTCTGCAGCTCGGGGCTGAAAGCGGAGCGGTCGCCCAGGATGCGCAGGCGAATCTGATTCCGGTGCAACTTCCTGATCTCACGGCGGAGGGCAATGACAAAGAGACGCATCAATGCGCCGACTTCATCTGCCGGTCTACGCCAGTTTTCGCTGCTGAAAGCAAACAGGGTCAGCACCTCGACACCCTCACGGGCACAGGTTTCCACCACTGCCCTAACCGCATCCACGCCGGCTTTGTGGCCAGAGACACCGGGCAAGCCACGCTGCTTGGCCCAGCGATTATTGCCATCCATGATAATGGCAACGTGTCGAGGTCGCTCAGAAGCAACCAGAGGTATTGTAGACAGCAAACTTACCGCTCCTGCGCCGACATCAAACCTGCATCAAGTCCTTTTCCTTCCCGGCGAGGACTTCATCAACTTCGGCAATATAACGATCTGTCAGCTTCTGGATTCCATCCAGCGCCTTGCGCTCTTCGTCTTCAGATATTTCCTTGTCTTTCAGAAGCGCCTTGATCTCGTTGTTGGCGTCCCGGCGAATATTGCGTACGGCAATCCGCGCATTTTCTGCTTCGTTTCTGGCCTGCTTTACCAGGTCACGACGGGTTTCCTCGGTCAGAGGAGGCATCGGCAGACGGATAACGTCGCCGCTGGTCGATGGGTTCAGGCCCAGGTCGGACTTGAGAATGGCCTTCTCAATCTGTGGGATCAAAGGCTTCTCCCAGGGCGAGATAACGAGTGTTCTGGCGTCTTCAACCACCACATTGGCAACCTGGGTAATTGGTGTATCTGTGCCGTAGTAGGAGACCATTACGCTCTCAAGCAATGAAGGGCTGGCCCGACCCGTACGGATGCGGGCAAATGCGTGAGACAGAGACTCAATGCTCTTCTTCATTTTGGCTTCGGACTGCTTGCTTATGTCACTTATCACTTTGACTTTCCTTTCAGCTTCTTTCTATCAGGGTGCCTTCATCTGACCCGACCATAATGCCGATCAATGCGCCCCCCTTGTTCATGTTAAAAACCCTGACCGGCATGTCATGGTCCCGACACAGACAGATCGCCGTCAGGTCCATGACACCCAACTGCTTGTGCAATACTTCATCGTAAGTCAGCCGATCATACTTTGTCGCCTCCGGGTGCTTGACCGGATCAGCGGAATAAACACCATCCACTTTGGTTGCCTTCAGCACAACATCGGCGTTGACCTCGATTCCCCGCAGGCAGGCTGCAGAATCTGTCGTAAAGAACGGGTTGCCGGTGCCCGCACAAAAAATCACCACATCACCTTCCTTGAGATCGCGGATGGCCTGTCGGCGATCATAATGCTCCACCACCCCACTCATGGGTATGGCGGACATAACTTTGGTTGTAATGTTTGATCGCTCTAACGCATCCCGCATAGCGAGGGCATTCATGACCGTGGCCAGCATGCCCATGTGGTCACCCGTGACCCGGTCCATGCCGGCTTCCTGCAGAGCGGCTCCGCGGAACAGGTTCCCCCCACCAATCACCAGACCGACCTGCACCCCGATACCGATCAACTGACCAATCTCCAGTGCAATCCGGTTCAGAACCTTCGGATCAATACCAAAATCCTGGTCACCCATCAGGGCCTCACCAGAAAGTTTCAATAACACACGCTTATATTTTGACTGTGATTCTGCAACGCTTCGCATGATTCAGGGGGGCCGCCTGTCTGTGAACAATCCGAGAAGTATAGGGCAATTCCTGCCCGGCTAAAAAGGCATAAAAATAGGCGGACACGCTTTCGCGTTCCGCCTATCTCTGCACAAGCTGTATCAGCCCTTGAGCTGAGCCGCGACTTCAGCAGCGAAATCAACCTCTTCGCGCTCGATCCCTTCACCGACCTCGAAGCGGATCATGTTGACAACCTTGGCGTTGGCCTGGCTCAACAGCTTGCCGACCTTCTGGTCAGGGTCCTTGACGAAAGCCTGCTCGGTCAGACTGATTTCAGCCAGGAACTTGCTGATACGACCTTCCACCATTTTGGCAATGATTTCTGCCGGCTTACCACTCTGCTCAGCCTGGGCAGTGTAGATTTCGCGTTCTTTCTGGATCACGTCCTCACTGACATCTTCCTTGGCAATGAACTGTGGATTAACCGCAGCCACGTGCATGGCGATGTCTTTCGCCAGATCTTCGTTGCCACCGCTGAGGGCGACCAGAACAGCGATCTTGCTGTTACTGTGAACATAAGAGCCCACCACGTCGCCCTGCGCTTCGGCAACCCGGCGAACACTGATGTTTTCACCAATTTTCTGCACCAGACCCTGGCGCTTCTCTTCGAGCGCACCGTCCATCAGTGCAGCCACATCGGTTTGACGTGCTTCGAAAGCAACACCAGCTACCTGATCAACAAACTCCAGGAAGTTGCTGTCGCGGGCAACGAAGTCGGTTTCACTGTTCACTTCAAGAATCTGGGCGTAGGTCGCGTCATCTGAAGCCTTAACAGTAACAACACCTTCAGCAGACGTCCGGCCAGCTTTCTTGGCAGCCTTCATACCACTGTTTTTACGAAGATTTTCAATCGCTTCTTCAATAGAGCCGTTAGATTCGACCAGTGCTTTTTTACACTCCATCATACCGAGGCCGGTACGTTCACGAAGCTCTTTGACCTGGGACGCCGAAATAGCTGTCATTTTTGGATTTCCTCTGATTTCCCGAATCGGCGGAGCCGAAGCTCCGCATGAATAGCTGGTAAGGCGCGCTTACTCTGCTGCACCAGCAGCGTCGGCTGCGGGGGCGGGCTCTTCACTGACTTCAACAAATTCATTCGCATCGCCAGCCGCAGTGGAAGCACCTTCCATGCAGGCATCAGCCATTGCCTTCACATATACCTGAATGGCACGAATGGCATCGTCGTTGCCCGGAATCACGTAATCAACACCGTCAGGATCGCTGTTGGTATCAACCACACCAATAACCGGAATACCCAGCTTGTTGGCTTCTTTGATGGCAATACGCTCGTGATCCACGTCAATCACGAAAAGCGCGTCCGGCAAGCCGCCCATATCCTTGATACCGCCAATGCTCTTCTCGAGCTTTTCCATTTCGCGACGCAGCATCAGGGTTTCTTTCTTGGTCAACTTGTCAAAAGTGCCATCCTGACTCTGGGACTCCAGGTCGCGCAGACGCTTGATCGACTGCCGAATGGTCTTGTAGTTAGTCAGCATACCGCCCAACCAGCGATGGTTGACGTAAGGCATGCCGGCACGCGTCGCCTCTTCCTGAACAATCTTTGACGCTGCACGCTTCGTGCCCACGAAAAGAATCTTGTTCTTCTTTTCGGCGCGGTCCTTGGTGTAGCTCAGAGCCTTATTCAGGGCCGGAACTGTATGTTCCAGGTTAATGATGTGAATTTTGTTACGGGCACCGAAAATAAACTTGCCCATTTTTGGGTTCCAGAAACGGGTCTGGTGCCCGAAGTGTGCGCCCGCCTTGAGCAGGTCGCGCATGCTGACTTCAGCCATGACATTGAATTCCTATAAAAATTGGGTTGAACCTCCATGCTTCCGATCGACCCCAACCTGGACAGATAACCCTGCAACAGGCACCCGGGAACCGCTGTTAAAGCATGTGCGTATTTACTTCGATGTGACTCGAAGGGCGCGTTTTATACCACAACCCCCTCGTAAAATAAAGAGCAAGCAGAGTTTGGGAAAGACCAAGCCTTTTAATTGACAGGCCGCAACAGGTAGAATGCCTGATTTGCCGGACAACTTTCGGAGTATCATGAAAGTCACTCTAAAAACGCCCGAAGAGCTGGAAAAGATGAGAATCGCGGGCCGTATGGCAGCCGAGGTTCTGGACATGATCGGTGAGCATGTGGTTCCGGGAGTCTCGACCGAAGATCTGGACAAGCTGTGCCACGATCACATCGTCAAGGTCCAGAAAGCCATTCCGGCCTGCCTCGGCTACAAAGGGTTTCCGAAATCCATCTGCACTTCGGTCAACCATGTCATCTGCCACGGTATACCCAGTCCCAAAAAAATCCTGAAGTCGGGTGACATCATCAATATCGACGTGACGGTGATTCATGACGGTTTCCATGGGGATACCAGCAAAATGTATCACGTCGGAAAAACCAGTCCGGCGGTCAGACGTCTCGTAGACATCACCCAGGAATGCATGTATCTGGGTATCCGTATGGTAAAACCGGGCGTCCGGCTTGGGGACATCGGGCATGCCATTCAACAATACGCAGAAAAGAACCACTACTCCGTGGTGCGCGAGTACTGCGGGCATGGAATCGGGCGGGTTTTCCACGAGGAACCCCAGGTGATGCACTATGGGCGACCAGATACCGGCATGGCACTCAAAGAGGGTATGACCTTCACGATTGAACCCATGATCAACCAGGGCACCCGGTTTACCAAACTGCTGCCGGACGGGTGGACCGTAGTCACCAAGGACCGCAAGCTTTCCGCCCAGTGGGAACACACCATTGCTGTCACAGCTGACGGTTTTGAGGTGCTCACCAAGCGTGATGAAGAAACCATCTGAGCGGCGGCATAGCCTATGACTCCAGACCATTTTTCTATTCAGCGTCACTTGCCCGCCCACCTGGCCGGGAAGTTTCACCTGAAGACAGAAAATATTGGAGCACCCGAGCTGCTGCCTTTGCTGAAAGAATTTCTACAGACTAGCAGCCATCACCTCGACGATCTCTTCAAATCCGGTCATGCCATCCGCGAGCTGGTCGCGGCACGCGCCTACTGTGTAGACCAGGCGCTGAATGCCCTGTGGTCCAGCCTGGACTGGCCGGCGGAAGCGAAGACCACGCTCGTTGCCGTGGGTGGATATGGCCGTGCAGAGCTGTTTCCGCATACCGACATTGATGTGCTGGTACTGGTCGAAAGCGATGAAACGATGGAAATGGCGCGTCAGCCACTCGAGCGCTTTGTCGCCTCGCTGTGGGACCTGAAGCTGGATGTCGGCCACAGTGTGAGGACTCTGGGTGATTGCAGCGAACAGGCCAGAACGGACATCACCATTGCCACCAATCTGATTGAAACGCGACGGCTCGCCGGAAATGAACTGTTGTTCGAGCTGCTGCGCGTACAGGCTTTTTCTGATGAAGTCTGCAGTGAAAAGGCCTTTTTCCAGGCCAAGGTTGACGAGCAGGCCGAGCGGCATCAGCGCTACAGTGAGAGTGAATATAACCTCGAACCCAACATCAAGACCTGTCCGGGTGCCTTGAGAGACATACAGACGATTGGCTGGATAGCACGCAGACATGCCGGGCCCGAAGCCACCCAGGAAGAACGCTTCGCCATTCTCACCGACGAAGAATCCCGGATTCTGGATGAGGGAGAAGAGTACCTGTGGACACTGCGCTACGGCCTGCAGATGCTAGCGGGACGTAACGAAAACCGGCTACTTTTCGACCACCAGAGGGGGCTGGCGAAGCTCCTCGGCTACGAAGATACGGACGAAAGCCTGGCGATTGAAAGCCTGATGAAGCGCTATTATCGCTTTGCCATGGCCCTGGGGGAGATCAATGACGTCCTCATCCAGCACTTCAGTGAAGAAATACTCGGGCCCGGACCGGAGAGCGAGCCGGAAACCATTAACCGGCGCTTCCGCATTCGGGACAATTATCTCGAAGTCACTGACCCGCAGATTTTTGCACAGTCACCTTATGCCCTGACCGAAGTTTTTGTGCTGCTGGCACAGCGGCCGGAGATCAAAGGCATACGCGCCGGCACCATACGAAATATCCGGGCGCACTTGCACCTGATTGATCACCGCTTCCGCAACAGTCTGGCCAACACCTCGCTTTTCATGGAGATTTTGCGGACACCTCACGCGCTTCATGAGACTTTGTCCGCCATGCGCAAGTATGGTTTCCTGGCCCGCTATCTGCCCGAGTTCGGGAACATCATCGGTCAGATGCAGCATGACCTGTTCCATATTTATACGGTTGATGCTCACACTCTGCGCGTCGTACGCAACATGATTCAGCTCGCTGATGCCGAAAGCGCAGAAAGCTACCCGCTGGCCCACTGGCTGATCCAGCGGCTGCCCAAGATCGAACTGCTCTACATTGCCGGCCTGTATCACGATATCGCCAAGGGGCGTGGGGGCGATCATTCGGAACTGGGAGCCGTTGATGCAGAAGCTTTCTGCCGTCGCCATCATCTGAGTCAGAGAGACACCTCTCTGGTGTGCTGGCTGGTTGAAAACCATCTGCTGATGTCCATGACTGCGCAACGGAAGGATCCGTCTGACCCGGATGTGATCCAGCTGTTTGCCAGCCGCATGCACTCGCAGACGCACCTGGACTTTCTTTATGTACTGACCGTCTGCGATATCAGCGCCACCAACCCCACTCTATGGAACAACTGGCGTGCCGCCCTTTTGCGCCAACTCTATACAGAAACCGTCCGTTACATGCGCCGCAGCACCGGGCGGCCACTGAAGCGATCCGACTGGGTACTGGCGACACAGGCAGAAGTGAAGGACATGCTGCGTCATCAGCGCCAGACAGCCAGCCCCGCCACCTATACCGATGAAGATATCGACAGTATCTGCAGCGCCATGGAAGACAGCTTTTTCATGCAGGATTCCACAGCCGATATTGCCTGGCAGATTCACACCATTCTCAATCACCGCCGGCTTTCCGACACACCGCTGGTCAAGGTCAAAGAGGCAAAGGACGGCGGCGCCGAAGGCTTTTTCAAGGTGTTCGTGTACACCGGCGTACGGGATGACCTTTTTGCGGTATCCACGGCCACGCTTGAGGTACTGAACCTGAACATCGTAGAAGCCAGGCTGCACAGCGTTGGCGATAACACCAAGCTCATCCAGTTTGTTGTTTCAGGGACCAATGGTGAATTCCCCCAGAAGAACCGGATCGTTTCGGCACTGACCGATGCACTTGAGAAAAAATCCGGTAAAGAGCAGGTCGTCAGCCGCCGGATCCCCAGGCAACTGAAGTTCTTCCGCTTCCCGACGGAGGTAACCATCAGTTCAGACACGACTCACGAACGCACCATTGTCGAAGTAGTCACGCCCGACCGGCCGGGATTGCTTGCGCGTCTGGCGAGGATCTTCCAGTCCGAGAACATCCGGCTACACAGCGCCCGCATTGTGACCCTGGGCGAACGTGTAGAAGACGTCTTCATGGTAACCAGTGCCGACGGCAAGGTCCTGACCGAAGCTGAAAGCTGTCGCGCCCTGCAGGAATCCATCAGCCAGCAGCTGGATGAGGATAACCGCCAGGATGCCCCCCAGCATGCGGACCAATCCCCCAACCTCAACGACCGGAGCCAGCCCCTGAGATGAACCCTGACCTCGACCGCCTGCAGCCCTACCCCTTCGAGCGGCTTGCCCAACTGAATGCCGGCGTACAGCCCCCCGCCGACAAGCCCCCTATCAGTCTCTCCATCGGCGAACCCCGGCACGCACCGCCTGCTTTTGCACTCAAGACTTATGAAACCGCTCTGACGCGCTTTTCGAATTATCCGACCACCAAGGGCCTTCCCGAGCTGAACCAGTCAGTTGCAGACTGGGCCACCCGCCGTTTTGGGCTGGGCAAGGGCCTGGATCCCGCTGCTCAGGTTGTGCCTGTCAATGGTACCCGGGAAGCCATTTTCTCCTTCGTACAGGCCTGCCTGAATCGAGCAGAAAAGCCTGTCGTCGTTTACCAGAATCCGTTCTACCAGATTTACGAAGGCGCAACGATCCTGGCCGGAGGAGAGCCCTTCCTGCTGGACTGCCGCCCGGAGAACGGCTATCTGCCAGATTTTGATTCGGTGCCGGCAGAAATCTGGCAGCGCTGTCAGCTGGTGTTTGTTTGCAGCCCCGGTAACCCTACCGGAACCATTGTCGATAAAGCAGCCTACCAGCGCCTGCTGGCTCTGGCCGATGAATACGATTTCGTGATCGCATCCGACGAATGCTACTCCGAGATTTATCAGGACGAGTCGGCGCCCCCAACCGGCCTGCTTCAGGTCTGTGCAGAAACCGGCCGCCACGATTTCAGGCGCTGTGTCGTATTCCACAGCCTGTCCAAGCGCTCCAACATGCCTGGCATGCGCTCTGGTTTCATTGCCGGGGATGCCTCACTGCTACGCCCCTATCTGCGCTATCGGACCTATCATGGCTGTGCGATGCCGGTACCCACGCAGCTGACCTCCATCGAGCTGTGGCAGGACGAAGCGCATGTGCTTGAAAACCGCGACCTTTACCGGCAGAAGTACCGTATCTTCACAGACATTCTTGAGGGTGTTCTACCGCTCAATGTGCCACCGGCTTCATTCTATCTCTGGCCGCAGACACCCTGGTCAGACGAGCAGTTTGCCAGAGACTTGCTGGCTCATGAGAACGTACACATTCTGCCCGGCCGCTACCTTGGCCGGGAAAACAACGGCAGCAACCCAGGCGACAATCATTGTCGCCTGGCTCTGGTCTCTTCTGTAGACGATTGCGAGATTGCTGCCCGACGCATCAGACAATTCATTGAACGTAATCAATAAGGAGCCCTCATGTTTGCCCTTGGACTCGGCGTGGCGACGCTGAATGGTGACAACCAGATCCTGGAAGTTTTTTATCCTGCCCCACTGGTCGGCGAAAAGGCTGAAGCCCTCAACGGTCTACTGGCTGACCAGACGCTACAGCCCGGTGAATCCCGCCGCCTGTCCCAGGAGGACCTTCAGTCCCTGGCCGAGAATGCCGGTGCAGATCTGCAGGCACCGGCCCGAACCATGCTGAGAGCTGACGCCGACAGAAAAACAGCGGTTCTTGTATTGATCGATACAGACCAGAAGCCCGCCTCCACCGAAGACGTTTATCTGCGCCTGCACCTGCTGTCACACCGTCTGGCCAAGCCTCACCAGCAGAACCTGGAAGGCATGTTCGGCATGTTGCCCAACGTGGCCTGGACCAGCGAAGGAGCCATTGATCTGCAAGAGCTTACGCATCGCCAGCTGGAAGCCCGGATTGCCGGCCGTGTGCTGCGTGTCCACTCGATCGATAAATTCCCGCCCATGACGGACTACGTGGTACCGGCGGGTGTCCGGATTGCGGATACTGCGCGTGTTCGCCTGGGGGCCTATGTGGGTGAAGGCACAACGGTGATGCACGAGGGCTTCATCAATTTCAACGCAGGCACCGAAGGCACGTCCATGATTGAAGGACGTATTTCAGCTGGCGTGATGGTCGGAGAGGGTTCGGATCTCGGCGGTGGCTGTTCAACCATGGGTACCCTGTCCGGCGGTGGCAATATCGTCATTTCCGTCGGCAAGAACAGCCTCATTGGCGCCAATGCCGGTATCGGCATCCCGCTTGGCGACGACTGCAAGGTCGAGGCCGGCCTCTATCTGACAGCGGGAACCCGGGTTGCCGTTCTGGACGAGAACGGAGCCGTGGTTGAAAATACCAAGGCCCGCGAGCTCGCCGGTAAACCCGGTCTTCTGTTCCGCAGAAACTCGGAAAATGGTCGGGTGGAAGTGCTCACCAACAAGAGCGCAATCCAGTTGAATGAGATGCTTCACGCTCACAACTGAGTCACCGGCATGACCGATCTGTCACCGACCATTGAGCTGGCGCAGGCCCTGATCCGGAGGCCGTCGCTCACGCCAGATGACCAAGGGTGCCAGGCGCTACTGGGCGAACGCCTGGGTCAGACCGGTTTTCAATGCGAGTCCCTCCGGTTCGGGCCGGTAGACAACCTGTGGGCCCGTCGGGGCACGGCAAGCCCGCTTCTGATGTTTGCCGGCCATACAGACGTTGTTCCCACCGGCCCTTTGCATCGCTGGGAGCATCCGCCTTTCGATGCCCGGGTGCACGATGGCGTCTTGCATGGGCGGGGCGCTGCCGACATGAAGGGCAGCCTGGCGGCCTTCATGACCGCCTGTGAACGATTTGTCAGCCAGCATCCCAACCACAAGGGCTCGATTGCCTGGCTGATTACCAGTGATGAAGAGGGGCCTGCCAGGGAAGGAACGCTCAAAGTCGTGGAAGCCCTGCAGGCACGCGGTGAGCAGATCGACTGGTGTATTGTTGGCGAACCCAGCAGCACCCGAACCGTTGGAGACGTCATAAAAAATGGTCGCAGGGGTTCACTGGGTGGGGTATTGACGGTGCACGGCATACAGG
Source organism: Gammaproteobacteria bacterium (assembly GCA_030427465.1). GTDB lineage: Bacteria > Pseudomonadota > Gammaproteobacteria > Pseudomonadales > Oleiphilaceae > JADJWY01. Next base: position 10,395 of record JAUIAZ010000014.1, read on the forward strand.
GCCATGTCGCCTATCCGCACCTGGCAGATAATCCCATCCACCGGGTTGCCCCCGCCCTGGCGGAGCTGGCGGCCACGACCTGGGATGAAGGTAATGATTTTTTCCCGGCTACCAGCTTCCAGATTTCCAATATTCAGGGGGGCACCGGCGCAGCCAATGTCATCCCGGGAGAACTGGAAGTGGTATTCAACTTCCGCTTCTCAACCGAAGTCACGGCAGAAACATTGCAGCAACGTACGGAAGCCTTGCTGAAACGACACCACCTCCAGTACGAGCTGGAGTGGACCCTGAACGGCCGCCCCTTCCTGACGGCTGAAGGCCCCCTTGTAGAAGCTGCCCAGAAAGCCATTCAGCGGGTTCGCGGCTTCAAATCTCAGTTGTCCACCAGTGGCGGCACTTCCGATGGGCGCTTCATCGCACCGACCGGCGCCCAGGTGGTAGAACTGGGCCCCTGCAATGCGACCATACACCGGGTTAACGAGCAGGTGCTGGTGCATGAGCTGGATCAGTTGAGTGCCATCTATGAAGACATACTGGTGGATCTGCTGACCTGATGAGCAAGGCCCCAAAAGACCCACAGCCTGATAACCAGGAGCAGCGCGAGAACGACGGCAAAACGGCTGACCACCCGCAGGTGGCTGCTTTCCAGCAGTTTCTCTGCGGTGGCATCACCGCCCTGCTCGGCCTCGTGACTCTGTACTTCCAGGCTCTGGATCCGCTCCCTTCAACCTGGCAAACCACGGCCCTTGATTTACTGACACTGGGTTGGACAGGGCTTGGTCTGGGCTTGATGCTAACAGGTTACCTGCGCTTTCTGGTCAGCCGCCTGCGCGGCTTCCACCGCTCAGGTCGCTGAGATAGATCAGGACAGAATGGTCACGTCTTCTGCCTGTATGCCCTTGTCACTTTCGACGATATTGAAACTGACCGCCTGCCCCGGACGCAGCTGACGACTGTTCCCCTGTACAGAACGAAAATGCACGAAGACATCGTCGCCATCTTCACGTTCGATGAAGCCGAAGCCTTTCTTGGCATTGAACCATTTTATGGTGCCGGTGTGGGTGGCAGACTGTGAAGTCACCCCTGCACCAGTTCGGGGAGTTTTCCCTCCAGATACACGGGATTCTTTCGGGAAGGATAGCGGCTTTTTCGGTCCGATTTTATCTGCCAACAGCAGGTAAACCACTCCCTGCAGGATGAGCAAGACGAACAGATTGAGCCATTTTATTTCTGCTGCCTCTGACCCTGAGACAATCAGCAATTGTTCATTTGAACTGACAACCAGACTGAAAACCAGTGAAACAGGCAATACCAGCAAGGCAAAGCGTAAACAGTAGATCATTTTTCTCATCTAATTTTTTCAAATCAAACGACTATCTTAACAAATTTAAGGAATTATTAGCGAATCATTCGACAGACTACGCTGGTAGGCGAGTCAAAGACAGCTACACTTAGGGCATCATTATGTAACTCATCACCCCCTCCCGAAGAACTATGCATATACTTGGAATTCACGACGGCCATACTGCCACCGCCTGTTCCCTGCTGGACGGCAAGATCCGGAAACTGGCGAGTGAGGAACGCTTCAATAACGTAAAGAATCAGGGAGGCTTACCACTAAAAGCGCTTGAGTGGATTCTGGGCTCACTGGATGATAACGGACCGAAGCTGGATGCCATCGCTTTTCCTGGCTACCTGACTCCCATCAATGATATCGGGGCTTACCAGAAAGACCGCCATAAATGGTACAAGCTGGCCTCCCGTTACTTGCCGGGCAAGCTGCTAGCGAGCGAGTATCTGTCCAGCCTGTACGTCAAAAAGGGCAGAACCAAGCGAGAAGCTCTTAAGGAGCATAAAGAGGCTCTTGCTCAATTAGGGCTGGATAATCTTCCTGTCCATTTCATAGAACACCACACGTGTCATGCCGCAACTGCTTACTACCTCGACCCGAACTACTCACCAGAAAGAAAGGTTCTGGTTGTTACCCTAGATGGCTCCGGTGACGGCCTTTCTGCGACAGTGAGTCTGGGAGAGGGTGGACGCTTAAAGCGTCTCGCGGTTATCCCTACCTACCACTCTATCGGCATACTCTACTCCAGAATGACCGCTTTCCTCGGTATGAAGCCACTGGAGCACGAATACAAGCTGATGGGGCTCGCGCCCTACGCACCGGAAAAACTCAGCCAGAAATCCTATGAGGTTCTGAAGACCTATTTCAAGCTGGACGAATCGGGGCTGTACTTCGTCAATCAATCGGGTGTCTGGGGCCACGAACTCATCCGCAGGTTTCAGAAAGATTTGCTTATGCATCGCTTTGATGCCATCTGCGCGGGTCTGCAGCGCCTCACCGAAGAACTGTGTATTCAATGGCTGCTCAACTGGGTGAAAGAAACCGGCGTCAATGAAATCGCACTGGCCGGTGGCGTCTTCATGAACGTGAAGCTGAATATGCTGATCAATGAAAGGCCCGAGATCAAAAAAGCCTTTTTCATGCCCTCCTGCGGAGACGAGAGCATTGCGGTCGGGGCCTGCCTTTCAGTGGAAGCAGAGCAAACCGGGGACAGCTTCAAGCCCCACCCGTTAAAACATCTCTACTTTGGCCCTGAATACAGCGATGCAGAGATCAGGTCCGAGTTGGAGAAGTGTGAAGGGATAAAATTTCACCTTAGCGATAATATCAATGAGGAAATGGCCGGACTTCTTGAAAACGGCAAGATCGTTGGTCGGGTCAATGGTGCCATGGAATTCGGCGCCCGCTCACTGGGGAACCGCTCAATCCTGGCCAACCCAAAAAGCCTGGATATCGTCAGCAAGCTGAACAGAGCCATCAAGATGCGGGATTTCTGGATGCCATTTGCAGCCTCCCTGCTCCCCTCCGGCGCTGAGCGCTATCTGCAGTCAGGTAAAGAAAAAAACGCGCCGTTCATGATACTGGGTTATGACACCACGCCATCTGGCAGAGAGGAAATCAAGGCAGGCATTCATCAGAGCGACTTCACCTGCCGGCCACAAATCGTTGAGCAGTCGATAAACCCGGAATATTATGACCTGCTTGAACGCTTTGAACAGCGTACCGGAATCTCCGGTGTGCTGAATACCAGCTTCAATATCCATGGATATCCTATGGTGAACGACCCGGCGACAGCGTTGTGGACCTTGAAAAACTCAGAGCTAGATGCTTTGCAGTTGGGTAATTATCTCGTTGAAAGAGTCTGATCAAGGCAATTCCGTCATTGTGGCCGAAGGTGAGACTGAAACCTTCGGGTACCCGGAAAAACCAGCCAATCGCTACCTCCTGTTTGTACGACGATTTGCCTATGTCCTTGCCCTGTCACTGATTGCTTACTTCAGTGTTCTCTATAAGGACATACTGTTAGAAATCGTCACTTATCACTGGAAAGTGCTTCTGATCCTGTCTATTGCTTCGTCTTGCTCACTATATATTCAGGCCATCAGTTTTCTCTGTGCGCTGCAGGTCAAAAAAGCGGACTACCTGATGACCGTTAAAATCTGGACACTGGGAGGACTGCTTAACTATCTTGGCCCCTTTCAGCCGGGCTTGATTGCGAAGGCCGTCTACTTCCGGACCTTACAGCCCTCCTGGAAGAAACTGGGAGCCGCTTACCTGAACTGGTCAATCTGCAACTTGTGGGTTGCCGCGATACTGGCGGTAATTTGTCTGTACTTCGCGGGCCTGATCAGCGGAAAGCTTTTATTAATCTGCCTGGCTCTGGTGATAAGTGCACCCTTTTTGACCAGGTTAGTTTCCAGCAATTACCTGAAGCGCCTGCCCGCCAATTTCTCCCGCGCGATCGCCTTATTCAATGTGGATTTAAGGATATGTGCACTACACACTTTTCAGTTCTTCACCATGGCCGTCTGTTATTTTTACGTTTACAACCAGTTTGGCCTGAACCTGACACCAGCACTGGCCCTGCTAATGGCCACTTTGACCACACTGGCATCAGTGATCCCGATTTTTCCCAATGGGCTCGGATTGCTTGAACTGGCGAATGTCACCATGGCCTCCTTCCTGGGTGCCGCGCCAGAAACCATTTTCCTGGTATCCGCACTATTCAGGACATCCCATATTCTACTCAGCGTTGTAAACTATCTGATTCTGGATCTTTTAACCAAAGCAAGATCACAAAAGCCCCTCACATGATTACCGTTAGCGATTGGACTCCAGTTGAAAAGTGCAGCTTGTGTGGCTCCACCTCTTTCAGAACTGATTTCAGATTCACCAACCGACTTGGCCTGGTACCACCGGCCAGGGTAGTCACCTGTGAGGGCTGCAATCTCAGGCGTCTGAACCCGAGACCTTCTGACCAGGATCTGGATAAGCTCTACAGCTACGACAATTATTTCGATAATCAGGGCCCTCTGGAGTACTCTCAGTATATTGAGAAGCGCCTTGCCCACTTCAGGAACCGAATCAATAAGATCAAAAACTATCTGCACAAGCCGTCACCCCCCCCCATTCTTCTGGAAATAGGTGCCGCTACCGGTGAATTTCTGGCATTGGCCAGCGAGGCTGGGTTCGAAACCCACGGTATTGAACTGTCAGAAGGGGCGAGAGAGAAGGCGCTCAAGACGCACGGAATTACACTTACTGATACACCCACCTCTGAACTGCCAGACAATTCCTTCGATGTGATACACATGAATCATGTTCTGGAGCACTTGCCAGATCCAGGTCAGACCATTTCCGAGTGTTTCCGCTTATTGAAAAATAACGGAATTTTATGTCTGGAAGTGCCAAACGAAGTGCTAAATGACCTTGACCGGGTACGCTACTTTCTGGGAAGAAGAAAAAAGGTCATGGACAGCCACTCACTGCATCACTCCTATTTTTTTACACCAGAAACACTGTCCTCTCTTGTCAGAAAAGGCGGTTTCGAAACTGTTTCCCTGTCAACATTCCCACAGAGCCTCGCGCCTCTGAGACCATTCGAGCTGAAAAACCTGGTTCTCAAAGTCGGACTGACGCTGTCCGATGTCTTGCACTCTAACGGGACGGTTGTGGAGTATTACGGAAGAAAACCAAGAATTTAAGCGCTTGCGGGCTTGTCGTGCCGAAAAACGAACTCGTTGCAACCCATTCCGTTTCGCGTTCTCAATTCCTTCAGCACAAAACCTCTGTCGCGAAAAAAGCTGAAGACTTCGCCCGGTTTTGCCACCTCGAAAGGGTATCCTCCCAGCCAGTCAACCCAGTCATGGTAGATCGACATTCCCCGATTCTTTTTATAATCCCGAAAGAAAGCCACCGGATTGCCACTGCTCATCAATCCGGCCAACACCGCGTAAGAAAAGAAAATTGGCACAAAGGCCACCAGAACGAGATACCTGCCAGCCAAGCTTTCACAGTAGATTTTTTTTACCCGCTTCCAGAAGCGCGAGATCGCCCCCTGATCATTGTATATGGATAGGCACAGAACACCCTCAGGCCTGACTACCCGCTGGATGTTTTCGAAGGCCCCCATCATATCTCCGGTGTGATGAAGAACACCCCATGAGTAAACCACATCAAATTGACCGAGTGAACTGAGGTAGGCGCTGTCTAACACAGATCCTTGCTCTACTCTCCAGCGATCGTTTCCTCCCACTTTTTCCTTCAGCTGCAACGCACACCCGACAGAATCCTGGTCGTAATCAATCGACATGACCTCAGCACCCAGGCTATATGCGGCGAGGCTGAATATACCGCTCCCGCACCCGATATCCAGAAACTTTATGCCTGTCAGGTCACTGTAGCCTGTCAGACTGATGAGTGACTTGACGGCTTCATCAACCCGATCCTGCCCCACAGAAGCCAGAAAACTTTTCCAGTTCTTGCCGAAGGCAAATCTGGTTTCATCTGCCGCATCACTCACGACGCTATCTCCTTTTCCGTTTCAGGTCTAATGGTGCCATCAGGCTTTGACAGAACAAAAATATGACAGGTGCTTCCGAACATTCTGCTCAGGAATCTTCTCTGACGCTTCCCCAGCCTGGCCCCTAAAATGGAGTACGCTGAGTAAAGACGCCCCGAACCCGAGTAACGTGTTACATCCCAGCCATGACGCACAAACTCTTTCATCCACCGCCGTCTGGAGAACCAGTATATTTCAGTCAGTACGTTACCCTTGACGCCGTGCCGGAGCGGAAGCAGGTTGCGTAGGCCGGGGCTTTGCCTGCCAACACCCTCTTTGTTGAGAGGAACCTGATTCTCTGAGGTTTGGCACTTGTCATCACGACGCCGGCGACGGATCAGATTAAACAGAGATTTAACAAGCCCAAACGGATGCATCAAAGTTGTCAGCACCCGCCAGGAGGAGCTCGGAAGAATATGAATGCAGAAGCCACCCCTTTTCAAAACCCTGCTCTGCTCTAGCATCAACTGATCCAGCGCCTCAACATGCTCCAGGACATTGGAGCTCAGAATCAAGTCGACAGCCTCCGATTGAACAGGCAGATCGTGTCCATTGTAGAGGGCAACGGGGAAAACACGACTGTCTGCATATTTTCCACCCTCGACCTCAACAGCCAGAACTGAAGCGCCTGATTCCATCAGATATTTGGCTTGCCACCCGGCTCCCGCACCAATTTCAAGAACAATCTTTTCAGACGCAAAAAAATCATCTCCAGGAAGCAGACTGAGAGCCAGTCTCAATTCTTCAAGGCGTATTTCTTCAAGATAGCGCTTACCCAACCAGGTGACTCCCCTGCTTCACAGAGTTCTTCCAGAGAATATAGACCCAAAATCCCCAGAGCCTGTGCGAATTGTCACGCTTTCCAGCCCGGTGATCTGCCAGTAGCGATCTCACCGCCTCCGTGTTGAAGGGCACCGGCCCTTGCTGACCAAGCAATTCGGTGAAATCGTCGCCGAGCGTCCCCTTGAACCATTCGGCGATGGGAACCCCAAAGCCCTGCTTTCTGCGTTTCCCGACTTCTTTCGGTATCAGGTCAGCATGGGCATCCTGCAGGATTTTCTTGTTCTGCCGGAACGAGAATGTCCAACTCAGGGGTAAAGACAGAGCGAACTCGACAAGTGCCCTGTCCAGAAAAGGCGATCTCGCTTCCAGGCCATGGTGCATAGTCGCACGGTCTACTTTCACGAGGATGTCCTGGGGCAAGTAGACCTGTGTATCTCCCAGCATCATTTCACGAACATCCTTTTCCGAGTCAGGAAAAGGGCAATCAATGAGCATTTGGCTGCCATGACCTTCAGGCAGCCCGGGAAACAGCCCTTCATGCATCTTTTGAGAATAGAGCACAGGCGCTATGTAAGGACGCTCTTTCAGTCTCCGATCCACAATGTCCAGAAACAGAAATGCCTTCTTGATCAGGCTTCTGCTGTGGTGGGCATCCGGCTCTCCCATTAAACTCAGGGTTTTCCGGAATGCTTTCTGCAGCAGGCCTGGAAGCCTGAGGTAATAGTCCACGAGAGCTCTGGCCTTATATCGCTCATAGCCACAAAACAATTCATCTGCACCATCCCCCGAAAGAACCACCTTGACGTGCCTCGCTGCCGTTTCCGAAACCAGTGCGGTAGGCAACAAAGAGGAGTCCAGAAAGGGCTGCCCGACGCGCTGTAGCAGCAGTTCCGTCAGGTCGCTTACTTTCAGGTCAGTCAGCGTGCCTACATGGTGATCAACGCCCAGGTAACTTGCCACACGACCGGCAAACGGACTCTCGTCGAAAGCTTTCTGGGGGAACGCAGTAGTAAATGTTTTGAGGCGACTATTACCCACCCCTCGAACAGCCAAAGCAGCCACTATGGAAGAGTCTATCCCTCCGGACAGGAAGCAGCCCACCTCCACATCGCTAACCAGTCTTTTCTGCACAGCGGATTCTGTCAGGGATCTGAGGGTCTCTTTCGCCTCACCATAGGTGCCCTGGTAGCGCCTGATTTCAGGTTTCCAGAAGTGATCAATATTCAGGCTGCCGGTATCCGCCTGCCATACGAGATAACTCGCTGGTTTCAGTTCCCTGACCTCACGATAGATCGTATACCCCGGCAGTGCGTAACCGTAGTTGAAGTAGTCTGCAGTTGTCTTGAGATCCTCGTGCCAGGCCTGGTCATCCAGATACCTCAAGCCGGGAAGCTCTGAACAAGCGGCAAAAAAACCCTCTCTGGCGGTGTAGAAGAATGGCTTCTTACCCAAACGGTCCCGTGATGCCAGTAGGCGTTTATCATGCCTGTCCCAAAGGACAAATGCCCACATCCCCTCCAACTTCCGGAGGTAGGCCTCACCTTCAGTGATCAGCCCGGCCAGAAGCAGTTCGGTATCACCGCGCGTACGGAAATCCCAGCGTTCCGACATTTCCGCTCGCAGCATCTGGTAGTTGTAGATTTCCCCATTGTAGGCCAGCACGTATCGACCGTCGGGTGAGGCCATGGGCTGCCGGCTGTGTTCAAGATCTATAATCGACAGCCTTGCATGCCCTATCGTGGTGGCACCATCCATCCATGAACTCTGTTCATCCGGCCCCCGGTTTTGAATGGCGGCCAGGGAGCGGCTCATCCGCCTCTGGGCAGAGTGATTATCGGCTTTATCGTAAAGGAAGCTGATTCCACACATAGCTAATAACGAGAGTATCCGGACCTGTTTGGGTTAAGGCGGCTCATGGCGTTCTTTCCTGACGAACCTGACGCAAAAGAGACTCATAGCGTTTGGCAGTAGCTTCCCAGGTATTTCCGGAAAGGCTCAGTAAGTCCCGCCCACTCATCGCTCGGGATCTGGCTTCTTCCGGATTCTCCAGAATTTCTCTGATTCTGGCGATCAGCCCAGTCTCGTCTCCGGATTTGAACAAATAGCCGCTGACGACATTTCCGGCAAGAATATCCCGAACTGCGGGTATATCCGACCCGACACAGATCAGTCCCAGCGCAAGTGCTTCAATCAGTGCGTTGGGTCGGCCTTCAGCAAAGCTGGGCAGTACGAAGATCTGGCTCCTCCTCATCACCTGGTAAGCTTCTTCCTGAGCGAGACTTCCGTAAAACCGGACATCCAACCCTTCCGCTGCGCTCTCGAGGTAATTTCGCTCCGGCCCATTCCCAATGATACTCAGACAAATATTCCGCTCTTTTGACAGAGTCCGAATCGCCGCCAGCAGAATATGACACCCTTTTCCCTCTATCAGACTTCCCACAAAACAAATGTCAATCCGCTCCATAGGCTCCAAGCTTTCGCAGGCTGCTTCACCTTCCAACAGCTCTTTGGGAAAACCGTTGGGGATGGTCACTATTTTGTCTGTGTAGCGGGGAAAGCTTTTCTTCAACAATTCTGCCTGACTTTCACCAACGGTAACGATGGACTGGCACAGCCGCATAGCGGACTTCAGGATAAATGTATTCATGCCTTTCTGAGCCTGATGAATATCTGAGCCTCTTAAGACAACCACAACCGGTGTTCCGGTGATCCGCCCCGCCAAGCCACCAAGCAACCCCGTGACCGCCCAATTAGCAAGAATGATGTCAGCTTTTTTCTGACGCAGGATTTTCAACAGAAACGCCAACAGGAAAACGGGTACCAACACATAGTTGAGTCTGTTTCGCTTTATGGCCGCAGGAATACCGCCTGGACTGTGAGCCAGAATCTGGGCGGATCTGGGCGCATAGCGAAAAGTACACAAGCCGGATTGCCCATTGGACTCGCCGAATGAGTCATCCGGGCAAACAACCCGGACTCGGTTGCCAGATTGCCTCAGGGATTCAGCCAGCCACTTCACAAAGATACCACTGAAAGAATCGTGTCTTAGCGGATAGGAAGTTGTGAGACAGAGGATATCCACAATCAGCCTTTCAACTCAGGGTGAACGCTGCAGGCAAAGCCAAGATAATCACTGGCAGCCTGGCTGAGCGTATGCTGCTGAAGAAACGCCTCTCGGTCATCCCGAATGCCAGAACCCGTTAAAGACCGGATCATCGCATCAGCCATGGACCCGGCATCATCTACGGGTACCATCATTCCCCTTCTGCCAGCCCCCAGCATATACTCTGTTCCACCGCGACAACGGGTAGAGACGATCGGCTTTCTGAATACCAAGGCCTCCATCAGCACATTGACATAGCCCTCATACCGTGACGGCAGCACAAAGACTGAACAGTTTGCCATCCAGGGATAAGGATTTGCGAGAAACCCGATCAGGTCTACCTTATTCTGAATACCCTTGGCTCTGGCCAAAGCCTGCAACCGGCTTCTCTCCGGACCCTCGCCGATAATAATCAAGCGGGCATCCCTTTCCTGACAAACCCTGTAAAAGGCTTCCAGAAGGACATCGTGGCCTTTTTGCCAGGCCAGCCTTCCGACACTCAGGAACAAGGGCAGACTGCTATCAAGAAACGGGTGAGAGGGGCAGGGTTCTGCCTGCTTCCTGATACCGGCCGCATCCACAGGATTAGCGATGACGCTGATCTTCCCGGCTCCGACGCCATAAACCTCAATCAGATCATCTTTCACGTCCTCGGAGACAGCAATAAATCCGGCTGCCCCCGGATACAGAAGCCGAACCAGTTTCCTGCTTATCTTCCCGGGCCGGTTGTCGGCGGTTACAGCCTCCCGAACGACCACTCCCCTGAATCCGGCAATTCTTGCAGCAAATAAACTGAACAGGTTCGTGCCTGTGAGAGAACTGAAGACCAATGACGCAGTCTTGATACGCCAAAGCCGGAAAACCAGAACCGGGAAAGCCCAAACCACGGCGAGCAGGAAAGGAATCCTTGAAAACGGGCACATAGGCCGGATCAGGGAGTGATTGCCAGCCTGCTGTAAAAGCTCTCCCGAGGCGCGAATCAGCCAAAAGGAAACACGATGTCCCGAACGGGTCCATTGTTCTGAAAGGTTACAGAGTACGCGTTCGGCCCCTCCCCCACCCAACTCTGGCAGAATGATCACAACTTCGAGTTTCGAAGCCTTCATCTCCCGAGCTTACTCCTGCCGTTTTCTGTAAAGCGACGACTCAGCAGGCGTTTGTTTATACATTAACTGAGTGACCTGTTCGGATACGAGACCAATCAGAAATACAACAACCGATGTGGTCAGAAGCAGAGCGCTCATATTGGTAAACCGGCCGCTGATCATGAAGGTATAGCCGTAATACACAATACCCGTCATGAAGAAGAGCAAGCTGACAGGAAAGAAAATTTTCAGCGGAGAATACAAAGTCCCGATCTTGAAGATAATCAAGAGAAACCGTATGCCATCCTGTACGGGCTTGATATGACTTTTTCCTTCCCGGCCAGGAACGGTGACATCCTGATATCCAACAGAGTATCCAGCCCGGAAAAACGCCATCGTAGAGGTAGTGGGATAGGAAAACCCGTTCGGGTAAAGGTAAAGAAACTCACGAAACTTTTCCGCATTCACCAGCCGAAAACCGGAAGTCAGATCGTCGACTTTTTGCCCCACCATATAAGAGGCAAGACGGTTATAAACGTTATTGGCAAATGCCCGCCCCGCACTGGCCTGGCCATCTCTGGAACGGGCACCAACGACCATATCGTATCCCTCAACGACCCGTTCTATGAGCTTGGGGATATCCTGCGGTCGGTGCTGGCCGTCTGCATCCATAAAAAGGATCCATTCGGAACTGGCAGCCATGGCGCCGGTTTTTATGGCTGCACCATTACCCTTGCTATAGGGATGGGATATCACCCTTGCGCCAGCTTCCAGTGCTTTCTGACGGGTACTGTCACTTGACCCATCGTCGACGATGATCACTTCGGCTACACACTCGATTCGGACCAGTTGAGAAACCAGTCTGGTGATCGACTTTTCTTCGTTTTTTGCTGGAATAACGATTGATATCGGACTAATCACCTAGGGGCCTTCTTCGTCAGTTGAGCCAATCTGATTTTCTAATGAACTAATAATAAAACCGATTTCTTCAGAACGGTCTGCAAAGAAAGACCTGTAGTGTTCCTGGTGGTAGCGTGCCGCAAATCTGGCTGCTTCCAACGCCTCAGCATATAAGCCACCCGAAGTAAGCAGAACTGCCTTTTTAATGTAAAGGTCTATAGATGGCGTCGCCAAAATCGCCCTGTCAACGTACTCCATTGTCTTTGGAAAATCCCCCAGCGCTGCGTAGTAGTTCGACACACTGTCCCAAAAAGCAGCTTCTGCCACTGGGTTTACTCCAAAGCCTGAAGAAGCGGGAATAAGCCAAGCCAAGTCCTGAAAATCAATGTCTGTTGCAGAAAAGCAGTTTTTTCCCGATAGCTGCATCTTAGCCAACTCGTTAAACACGTATAAATTGCCGAAGTCAAAGATCGAATTTTTCAGCATGGGCGCATAATTATATTGTGCCTGATCTCCGTTTTTACACCTGATGTACACCAGCCAAAGAATAGCTGTAGATTGTCTGGGATCTATCTGCAACGCTTCTTCAAAATATTCCGGAGCAAATTCTGGTAGTCCAATACTATCCAGGTGAGTACCCATCAAAATTTTTGCTCTCACTGATTCTTGCGCATCCCCTTCCATTTTCACAAAGAAAGAGGTGGTATCGCCCCATGTCTTAGTCAGGATCTGTGTACAGAAACCCAGATAAAGAAAACAGACTAATCCCAGAGTAAAAAATGCTCTTTTATCCCTGACAACTGCTCTGCATTTCTCTGCAAACCAGATGAAGCAAAGCAACAAACCGACTGAGGGCAGATAATTCCTATGCTCGAAGTAAAGTTCCAGCGGTAGGAAAGATGACTCCATAAAGTGGAATACAAAGAACCAAGTAAAGCCCAATACCAGCAATTGCTCTTTTCTGAAAACTCCGTAGACCAAAGTAGCGACAGCAGAAAGGAAAATGAGATAGCCTGCCCAAACATGAATGTTGGCCACTGATAGCTGGTGGGGTTCAAATCGGCCATCAAAAATATTCATCCTAGCAACAGTAGGAAACCAAAACTTCAGCAAATAATCACCTAGTATCGCAGGCTGCACAGCCAGTCGCTCCGCGAGGGTGAAAGCTCGGGCTTCGTATGCCGATACCCAGAAGTCATAAGTGAAAAAACCAACTAGGGCAATGACCAGAACAACGGCTGAGAGGACCATGCTCTTTGTAATCCTGGGTCTTTGCCATAGCGTTCCAGGTAGAACCGTCATTTCAAAGAAAAATATGAACATCAGGCACAATGCTGCGTTCTCTTTGGACAGAAAACCCAAAACCATAAAGAACGCGCTTGCAAGTATAAGCAAACTGGATTTTGCATAAGCTTTATCCCGGAAGGCCAACCTGCCTTTCAGATAAACCCAGATAGCCAAAATAGAAAAAAGTGCCGCGAGTATTGCCATCCGCTGAATGGCATATAGAGTTGTCGAGACAAGGAGCGGGTGCATTAGCCAAAGCCCAGTCGTTAATATGGCCCAGGAAATGGCCTTATTGCTTTCGAATCGACAATAACTGTGCAGCATTTCTCGAATTAGCAGAAAAATAGCTAGCCCAGTCGCTATATGAAATAACAGATTCGTATGCTTGAAGCGAAATGAGCCTGAAGGCCAGGTATTATCATCAAGTAGAAAACTGGCCATTGAGACCGGGCGCCCGGTTAACCCCTCTGCAGAAAAAATGAACGCCTTAGCCGAAGGGATATCGGTTACTCCTGCCCCATAACCTAACGGAGCAAGATTGTGGAAGTCGTCCAGAATGAAGGGCCCTGTCAACCCTGGAAAATAGAGAACGTAGCAGACGAGGGCAAACAAGAGCAGCCCAGCAATTTTGATATGGTCAGCCATATAAAACAGAACAGAAGGAAAAAAAAGAGGGCCACTCGGCCCTCTTGATGATAGCAGAGATTCTTATCTGCAGTTCGCTGGAAGATACTTAGCTTCAACCGTGGTACCGGTAGCTCTGTTACAAATCCACTGAACACCGTTAGCACTGCCAGTACCCTGGAATTCGATATTACCAGTAGCCGGACCCAGGTTCGTGACCGCATACGTTACACGGGCAACTGTAGTCGAAACCTGTGAATAGGTAACCGTACTAATGTATGTGCTCTGACTTGGGCTAGTATTCACACCAGCTGGACCAGCAGTCGCAGGCATTGTACCAATGCTGGAATAATATTCGGAAATAGAAGTCTTGGCCGAAGCCGCAATACCCATGACTTCAGTGACCTTCGCACGGACTGTGTAGTCCTGATAAGCAGGAATAGCCACCGCAGCCAGAATGCCGATAATCGCAACAACGATCATCAATTCAATCAGTGTAAAACCTTTTTGTACGTTTTTCATAGGAATCTCTCCCGGAGAAATCTTGCTCATAAGAAAATCAGACTCGGTAACGTGCACCTCGTCACGCCCTTGCTTGAAGTAAAGCAGGGGTTGTGCCAAATGCAAATGTTTCACGTTTTTTTTCATTAAATCAGCAGGGTGCACAGACTCACCGTCTACTGCCAGACCAAAAGGGCCAAGGTTGCCAGAGTACCAGCCGCCCGCCCTCGTCCAAATGTGACGAAATTTGTCACTTCCGTCAGCGTGCCTGCTCCCTTGCAAACGCTACGGAGTCTCCTACACTCAGAGTATCTGTGATAACCAGCTCTAAGTGATTGAATGAACACAAAAGCAGCGCCTCTGTCCGGCCTTGCAAGACGCTTTGTGGAAGATGGCGTACTTGATGAAGAGAAAGCCCGTGAAGCCGTTAGTGCAGCGGCCAGAGACAGAATCCCCTTCCTTCAGTACGTTGTTCAGAAAGGCATAGCCAAAGCCTCGCTGCTGGCTGAGACCGCCTCGGTGGAATTCGGTGTCCCGCTTTTTGACCTCTCTGCTATGGCCGGCAACCAGATTCCCGAAGACATCATTGACGAAAAGCTGATCCGCAAGCACCACGTTCTGCCGGTTTTCAAGCGGGGCAACCGGCTTTTCCTGGCGGTTTCCGACCCGACGAACCTGAATGCCCTGGATGAAATCAAGTTCGCCACGGGCTTGAACACCGATGCTGTACTTGTTGCCGAGGATCAGCTTTCCAGCGCCATCGACCGTTTTCTTGATGCGAAAGAACAGCCGCTGGGCGATCTCATGGATGACGCCGACCTGGACGCCATCGACATCGACAGCGGCGAAGAGCGAGAACAGGAGGCCAGCGGCCCGGAACCGGACGATGCGCCCATCGTCAAATATGTCAACAAGATGTTGCTGGATGCCATCAAGGGCGGAAGCTCTGATATTCACTTTGAGCCGTATGAAAAAACCTACCGCGTTCGCTTCCGAACAGACGGCATACTGCACGAGGTGTCAAAGCCCTCGATCAAACTGGCCGCAAAAATTTCAGCACGCCTCAAGGTTATGGCCCAGCTGGATATATCCGAGCGCCGGGTGCCCCAGGACGGCCGGATCAAGATGAAACTCTCCGCCAACAAAGCGATCGATTTCCGGGTAAACACCCTGCCAACCCTGTGGGGCGAGAAGATTGTGCTGCGTATCCTCGATCCGAGCTCAGCCAAGCTGGGTATTGATGCGCTGGGTTACGAAGACGACCAGAAGCAGCTCTACCTGGATGCCCTGGCACAGCCACAGGGCATGATACTGGTAACGGGTCCGACTGGCTCGGGTAAAACGGTTTCACTTTATACCGGGCTGAATATTCTCAATACGGCGGAGCGCAACATTTCCACTGCTGAAGACCCGGTAGAGATTAACCTGGAGGGGATCAACCAGGTTAACGTAACCGCCAGAGTCGGGCTGGATTTCGCAGCCGCGCTGCGGGCCTTCCTGCGGCAAGACCCGGATGTTGTCATGGTCGGCGAGATACGTGACCTCGACACCGCATCCATAGCCATCAAGGCAGCCCAGACCGGTCACCTGGTGCTCTCTACCCTGCACACCAACAGCGCGCCGGAAACCCTGACCCGCCTGAGAAACATGGGGGTTCCCTCTTTTAACATTGCGACCTCCGTAAGCCTGATCATTGCCCAGCGCCTGGCAAGACGACTGTGTAATGAGTGCAAAACCGAGCTTCCGGTTCCCAAAGAGGTCTTATTGGAGGAAGGGTTCACAGAAGAACAAATTGCAACAGGATTTAAACTGTTTGCCCCCAAAGGCTGTGATAAATGCAAGGGAGGCTATAAAGGGCGGGTCGGTGTGTATGAGGTTGTGCGGATCACTCCGGTCATGCAAGAACTCATCATGAACGATGCCAGCTCGATCGAATTAGCCAAAGCAGCCCAGAAGGAAGGTTTCAGAAACCTCCGTCAGTCAGCGCTGCGCAAAGTAATTGAGGGTGTTACCAGTTTGGAAGACGCCAATCGCGTGACCAAGGATTAAACTATGGCAAAAGTTGCTGTCGAAAAAACCGCTGTTTTTGTTTGGGAAGGCAAAGACCGACGGGGCCACAAAACCCAGGGCGAAGCCACATCTACCAGCAGCGCTCTGGTCAAAGCCCAGCTGCGCAAGCAGGGAATCAACCCCACCCGCGTCAAGAAAAAGTCCGCAAGTCTGTTCGCTTCCAAAGGCAAAAAGATCACGCCTTTCGACATTGCTGTCTTTACCCGTCAAATGGCGACCATGATGAAAGCCGGTGTACCGCTTGTTCAGTCTTTTGATATCGTGGCTGACGGCCTGGAGAATGAGAACCTCAGGAACCTGGTGCTTGAGATCAAACACGAAGTGGCTTCCGGAAACAGTTTTGCCGGTGCCCTGGCCAAACACCCCAGATACTTTGACGACCTGTTCTGCAATCTGGTCGATTCCGGTGAAAAGTCCGGCGCCCTGGAGTCGATGCTTGACCGGCTTGCGATGTATCTGGAAAAAACCGAAACACTGAAGAAGAAAATCAAAAAGGCCATGACCTACCCGATCGCGGTACTGTGTATAGCCTTCATTGTTACCGGCATACTCCTGATCAAGGTCGTTCCCCAGTTCCAGGAGATTTTTCAGGGCTTTGGCGCAGATCTGCCAGCCTTCACGCTCATGGTTATCGCGCTAAGTGAAGCCATACAGGAATCCTGGTATTACATCGTGGCTGGCCTGGCGCTGATTATTTTTGCTTTCAAGGAAGCCAAGGTCCGGTCGAAAGCGTTCGCCGAATCTCTGGACAGAGGCATTCTGAAAGCACCTATTGTTGGTCCCATCCTTCACAATGCGGCCGTTGCCCGCTTTGCCCGCGTTCTGTCGACCACCTTTGCGGCCGGTGTGCCCCTGGTTGATGCTCTGGAGTCAGTGGCAGGCGCGACCGGCAACAGTGTGTTCAGCAAGGCCGTTCTGAAGATCCGCGACGATGTTTCAGCCGGTACGCAACTGCAGTACTCCATGAAACAGGCGGATATCTTCCCTGCCATGGCGATTCAGTTAACCTCGATCGGTGAAGAGTCAGGCGCACTGGATGACATGCTCGGCAAAGTGGCCGATCACTATGAGGCGGAAGTGGATGATGCTGTCGACAACCTGACGGCCCTGATGGAACCCATGATCATGGCTGTTCTTGGGGTTCTCGTCGGCGGACTGATCGTTGCCATGTATCTGCCGATCTTCCAGCTGGGCCAGGCCGTGTGACACAGGAGGTCAATTATCTCGCCAGCAACCCGCTGGCGCTCGCTCTGGCTTGCCTGGTTCTCGGGCTGATTGTCGGCAGTTTTCTCAATGTGGTGATCTACCGCCTGCCCAGGATGCTCGAAAGCTCCTGGAAGGCGCAGTGCCGGGACATTTGCGAACTGCCTGCGCCGGATCAGCCTGAGCCTGTTCTGACGCTGTCCACACCGGCCTCGACCTGCCCCCACTGTGGTCACCGCATCAGGGCCTGGGAAAACATCCCCGTTGTCAGTTACCTGTTCCTGAGAGGGCGCTGTTCGAACTGTAAAGCCACGATCTCACCGCGGTACCCGCTGATTGAACTGGCCAGTGGTCTGCTATGCGCCTGGGCCGCCATCCACTTTGGCTGGTCCTGGCAACTGGCGGGGGCCCTGCTGCTCACCTGGGCCCTGATCAGCCTGACCATGATCGACATTGATACCCAGTTACTACCGGACAA
>JAUIAZ010000256.1 GCA_030427465.1 Gammaproteobacteria bacterium
GATTTTCTGCTGGTGCCCTCGCGTTTTGAGCCTTGTGGCCTGACCCAGCTCTATGCCCTGAAATACGGTACCTTGCCGATTGTACGACGCACCGGCGGGCTGGCCGACTCTGTCTGGGAAGACATTCCGGGCAGACCCCAGACCGGAGTCGTTTTTGATCATGCGACCACCCATGATCTCAGGGAAGCCATTTACCGGGCGCTTGCCCTTTACGATAACAAGAAGCTGTTACGGCAGATCCGGCAGCAGGCCATGCGTCAGGATTTCAGCTGGGAGAGCGCGTCTGCCCAGTACCTGTCACTCTACAAGCACCTGATAGGTTAAGGCGGATCAGGCTGGAGCCGGAGTCAATTCAGACTGCATCCTCACCGATTCGGGTGACGACACCCGGGCGGTAAAAATCAATACGGTCCCGGCCGCCCTGTTTGGCGACCAACAGGGCTTTTTCAGCACGTTCGATCAGCAAGGTTTCTATCTCACCCTTCACCGGCTGGTGACTGGCCACACCCACACTGATTGTGAGCTGTCCCGTCTCGCCGTAGTCCAGCTGCAGCTTGCGAATACTCAGGCGCAGGGCTTCGGCAACCTGCATGGCCTGACTTTGCGTGGTATCCCCCAGAACCAGAATGAAACGGTCTCCTCCCCAGCGTATCAGGAGGTCAGAAGGCCGGCGGGCGGATCGACGCAGAACCTGTGATATTTCACAGAGCGCATGATCGCCCTCCAGCGGCCCTTGCTTGTGGTTGAAGACCGAAAAGTGATCAATATCAATTTCCAGCAAGCTGATCCAATGACCGGAACGGATACAGCGCTGCCATTCAAAATACAGGAACTCACTCAGGCGCCGGGCATTGGCCAGTCCGGTCAGGGCGTCGACCGCGGATTGCTCGTTGGCCAGATAACGGTGTGTAACCTCACGATAAGAGAGCAGGAAGTGGGGATCCCTCAACCCGGACTCAACCAGGGCAACGATGCGAACCGAGAACCAGTGGCGCTCGCGTTCGGCGTGCCAGGGAAACTCGGCTTCAAAAAAGTCTTCCTCGCCGTGCAACACAGTCCGGACGCCCTCTCGCACGGCCTCGCTGTGGGCATCATCGCCCAGCTCGGCAATTACGCCTACCTTGTAGACGGATAGTCCTGGCCACTCTGGAAGCGGTTCGGCCGGTGTCTGACGCTGCCAGAAAGACCGCCAGGTGCGGTTGACGAAGCAGATCAGACCTTGCTGATCAATCACAGCAATCTGCTCTTCCAGAGCATCCACTGCGGCCAGACTGAAGTGACTGCGATCACCGATCATGAAACAATGCCATCCAGAGTGATTGATTGGATCGTAAACACCAGCTCATGAACTGCTGTGTTCAACTACCGGATACCTGACATGATACCTAAGGTGACCCAAACCCTGAAGCCTGTTTTCCTGTGCATACTCATAGCCGGACTGACAGGCTGCGTCGGCTTCGGTTTCTGGTTCGAACAACTCGACCGTCTGAGCGTCTGGCAGATGGATCGGATGCTGGATCTGAGCAGTGAACAGGAAGACCAGTTATACGAGATAAGCGGCGACTACCGCGAGTGGCTTCGCAACCATGGCGTGCCTGAAGCGGAAACCATCATCCGGGACGTCAGGCAGGCCTGGGATGAGGGCCAGTTACTGGCCGCAACCCGGATGCTGGAAGATCGCTTCGAAGACCTGTCCCGGAAGGCCCTGACTGCCATGTACCCCAGGCTGCAGCCCTGGCTGGATACACTGACACCGGAGAACCTTGAGTACTGGCAGGCCTATTCCAGGGACCGTTACGCTGACTGGTTTGATGAACACGAAAGCGCGGAAGCCAAGCTTGAGGATCGCACCGACCGCCTGGAAGACTGGTTCGGCGATCTCAGTGATGCACAGGTAGCTATGATCAGAGAGCATACACTCTGGACGGACGCAGACTACCAACGCAAGATCGGCAACAGCGAGCAGTGGCGAGAGCAACTGAGCCAGGCCATTCTGGCGAAGGATCATGCCCGTCTGTCCGATTGGTTTTCCAACCCGCGGGCACTTCAGTCGGAATCTCATGCCCGCTGGCAGCAGGCGGAAAGAGCCCGCTTCTTCGAATTGGCGGCCGCACTGTATCCGGGTCTGTCACAGACGCAGCGCGACCACGCCAGCGCCCGGCTACAGGAGTGGCTTGACAAACTGGCCGAAGTGGAACGCTGACCCGGCCACCTGCCCATCTGTCCGGCAGGCGGCACGTCCTCAATTGGAGGGCCGCTGGAAGGGCTGTTCAGTTCGA
The DNA here is from genome assembly GCA_030427465.1 of Gammaproteobacteria bacterium. Lineage (GTDB taxonomy): Bacteria > Pseudomonadota > Gammaproteobacteria > Pseudomonadales > Oleiphilaceae > JADJWY01. Next base: position 2,280 of record JAUIAZ010000256.1, read on the forward strand.
GCCGAGCACCTGATCCAGGGCTGCTTCCAGGTGCTTCAGCGTCTGCTGTGGGTCGTGCAGTTTCTCCAGGCCAAACAAACCGATTCGCCAGGTTTTGAAATCACTGCCTTCGCCACACATCAGGGGTACACCTGCTGCGGTCTGCAGACCCGCCGCGAGGAACTTCTTGCCGTTCTGGACCTCCGGATCCTGAGTGTAGCTGACGACCACACCCGGGGCTTCAAACCCCCGAGCGGCCACAGACTGCACTCCTCGTGAACGCAGCATCTCACGCACCGCCATGCCAAGCGCCAGTTGTTCCTGACAGACGCGCTCGAAACCATAGGCTTCGGTTTCCAGCATGGTGTCCCGGTATTTCGCAAGCGCATCGGTTGGCATGGTGGCGTGATAGGCATGCCCCCCATTCTCATACGCGCGCATGATTTCCAGCCATTTTTTGAGATCGCAGGCGAAGCTGCTGCTGCGCGTTTCCTCGAGGCGATCCAGCGCTCGCTGGCTCAGCATGACCTGTGCCGCGCAAGGAGAACTGCTCCAGCCCTTCTGCGGCGCACTGATCAGAATGTCCACACCCTGTGCCTGCATGTCTACCCACAGGGTGCCGGAAGCAATACAGTCCAGTACGAACAATGCGCCAACCTCATGCGCAGCCTCAGCGAGCGCGTGGACATAGGACTCTGGCAGCAACATGCCGGAAGCCGTTTCCACATGGGGTGCAAACACAAGGGCCGGACGGAACTCGTGGATTGCGGCAACAGCTTCATCAATATCGACGGGGGCGAAAGGGGCATCTGCCGCGCTGCCTTGCTGGCGTGCAGCAAGCACTTTCTCTTCGGCGGCGATTCCGCCCATTTCAAAAATCTGTGACCAGCGATAACTGAACCAGCCATTGCGAATGACCAGTACCCGTTGATCAGTGGCGAACTGGCGCGCTACCGCTTCCATACCAAAGGTCCCTCCCCCCGGAACGATGGCGACAGCCTCCGCGCGGTAGACCTGCTTCAGAATTCGGGAAATGTCACGCATGACGGTCTGAAACCGCTGCGACATGTGGTTCAGTGCCCGGTCGGTAAAAACCACCGAGAATTCCAGTAAACCTTCCGGGTCAACACCGGGAATCAACCCTGACATGATGATGCTCCTGCCTTTTGGTTTTAGTTATAGGTCATCCAGTATAGCCAGCGCCGGGATCAATGCGGTGAACCGTTTGGCGTTTCTCGCCCTGTTACAGGTGCCGGGAGATAAATTCATCCGTAAACCGGAGCAGGTCCCGTGATCCGGGACTCTCATGCGGATAATGCCCGGCCCCCTTGAGAATGCGCACCGTAAAATCTGCCTTCAGCCCCTGCAAAGAGAGCGCACTCAGGTGCTCCCCTGTCCAGCGGTCTTCTTCCGGCTGGGCCAGCATGATCGGGCAGATATCAAAATTTTCCGGCTCCACGGGGGGTACGTACTGCATGAATGATGACAGGAAGCTCAGGGAGACTTTCGATGCAGACGACGTGGGATCGCTCAGAAAAGCTTTGAGAATATGCCGGTCGTTGCTCAGCGTATGCATCTTGGACACCCATTTCATGGGCACTTTGAGCTTGCGGATCAGCGGTGTCTCTCCGAGACGGTTCACGAGCGGAACAAAGGGGCTGATGAGCGGATGGATCACGGTTTCCTTACGGACCTGTGCCAGACGTTCATCCAGAAAAGTCAGGCCGATGATGCCGTGAACCAGCTTGCCGGCTTTGCCTGCGGCATGAAAGGAAATCATACCCCCGGCACTCAGACCGAACAGAAAAACCGGGATTTCAGGATCCCGTCGGGCTTCACGGCGAACCAGGTCAGCCAGTAACTCCACCCAGTCATCGAACAGTACTTCTGGCTGAGTCACTTCACTCATTCCATAGCCCAGGCTGTCCGGGGCAACGGCTGCGAAGCCCAATGCCGGCAAATGCTGTCCCAGCAGCAGTGTCATCTGACGGCCGTTGGTGCCTACGCCGTGCTGCAAGATCACTTTTGCTCTGGCATTCGGGGTATCGTAGCGATCCAGGTGAACCCGGTTTCCGCGCCAGTTCCAGGTTTCTTCTTTTGGCTCAGCGGATTCAGCCATCTGAAAGTGTGGTGGCAACAGCGCCATCTGCTGTTTCCAATACGGGTTTTCGGAGTAGGAGCGGGTTTTCCGGGACATGCTGACTCCCTGCTGAATGTGACTGATCAGGAACGGATAGAAACGCGAAGCGCTGCGTCTGTGGCCAGAAGGATTCTAGAGGGAAGTGCCGGCGGCGGCAAACTCAATAAAGAACTCTGTACGCGCGCCCGGTTCCGACTCAAAACCGGTGCGGGCACTCATGTGTTCAGCCAGTTCCTTGCAGATAGCCAGCCCGAGCCCGGTGCCTCCCTTGGCCCGGGTATCCGAGCCATCAGCCTGCGAAAAACGCTGGAAGATGCGGTTGCGGAATTCATCCGGTATACCCGGCCCCTGATCCACCACCGCAAAGCGAACCCAGTCATCATGTAGCAGGGCCTGAAGCATGACCGGGTGATTTTTCGGAGAAAACTTGATGGCGTTGGACAGGAAGTTGGAAAGGATCTGTTGCAACCGGTCAGGGTCTACTTCAATGCTGGGCAAGCCCGGTTGAACAGCGGATACCAGACGGATTTCAAACTGCGCCGCATAGGGGGAAAGCGCATCCAGACATTGTTCCACCGCCTGGCCTGGACGAATTTTCCGGGGTGACAGTTTCAGGTTGCCGGAGGTAATTCTTTCCACATCCAGCAAGTCATTGATCAGCATATTCAAGCGTTTGCTGTTTCGGGCCGCCATATCAATCAGGGTGCTGAGTGCTTGCGGGTCTGCTTCCTGGCTGATCTGGTGTCTGGCCATGGCCAGTGAACCGCTGATGGCGGTAATCGGTGTTCTCAACTCGTGACTGACCGTTGAAACGAACTGGGCTTTCATGCGGT
>JAUIAZ010000257.1 GCA_030427465.1 Gammaproteobacteria bacterium
GCAGGCAACGCAGCCGGGTTTCCTCACTGAGACATTTAAAAAACTGAAGGGGATCCATTGTTTCCTCCCTGACGCTTCGCCACTCGCCGGAACGATTAACCTTGCATATATATTATTTCATATATAATGAACTATGCATATATGTTTTTTCACATATATTGGCCAGACAGAAGCTGGGCTGCGACACCAGTAGTTTGCCAGCAAGAATTCTCTGGCAGGTCGGAATACTCAAAAAAAAAGGCGACTGTTTTCAGCCACCCCTTTTTACGGCCCGTCAGGGCAGCGCGTGCAAACTACTGTGCGAGACGGACTTTCCGGTTCTCCCCAAGCTCTGGTCGCTCATCATTTGCCACGGCCTTGGCCATTCTGAAGGCTTGGGTAAGGCGGCTGTGGGAATCCCAGTATTCCGCATAATCGACACGCACTTTTACCAGTGCAGCCCTGGCCTGGTCCACTTTTTCCGGGAACCAGAGTTGGACATAACGGTTCCAGTGCTCCTCTATTGCCGAGTCGTCCTCAATAATTTCCGCTTTCCCCGAAAGCGCCACATAGGTGCCCTTCTCTGGACAGGCATAGGTAACACTTACCGAAGGCTCGCGGAGAATCTCCTGAGCCTTGGCTGAAGCCACATCCAGAAAAAACAGGAGCTCTCCTTCAAACTGATCCTGGATGGTGTGCATGGGACGGCTGTGTATGGTGCCCTGCTGCAGGGTACTCAGCATCCCCACCTTGATTGGCTCGATCAGAGACCACAGTTTTTCATGGATATTTGAATCAGACATTTTTGCCCTCACCTGGATTTAATGAATGTAATCAGTGAAGTGCAAAGTGCAGGCCAGATTCGCCCAGACCGTAGGAATGGGGTTTTCAGGGCAGGACACTGCAACCGGAAAGGCCGATCAGAGAACAATGTACATCCGGGATGTAAGTCTTACCTCCCCCCTACAAGCAGAAAGCCTGACCGCTGCGATCATACTGCTGCTGTCTGTCACTGCCGCTGGAACTGGCCGTGCGCTGTGCGTCTCTCTGCCTGTGGAAAGCCTGCTCCTGGTTCCGCGACTTCCGGAGGCTCTCTGCTTCCAGCTCAAACTGTTGCTGCAGTTCGCTCACAAGTTCCTCTTGCGAACGGGCTCCCTGTCTTGCCATCCTTCGGACGAGAAGTACAAACAGGGTATAGTCCAGGCTTTGCCCTTTACTCTGTGCCAGCGCATCCACATAGGGAAGAATCTCGAACAGGTTGGGTATTCGGTTTCCGTGGCCGGTGTGCATCTCTGAAACCTCCGTTAAGGCTTCCTGAGATTATGGCGCCTATTCATAAAAACTTTAGGGGTGAACTGTAAAACATTGCAAGAGGCGAAGGAGGCCGGCCGGGGTCTGATCTGCCAGCAGGCGCAGCTAGCCCTTTAGGACCTGCGTGCGGCCATTGCCTCCCTGGCTGCGGAAAAACCCCTGCAACCACTCCTCATAGGCTTCGGGGGTCATTGGTCTGGCGATGTGATACCCCTGAACATAATCGCAACCGCAACGCGCCAGCGCCTGCTGCACTTCCCCGTCCTCCACACCTTCCGCAACCACACGATAGCCCAGGTCGTGACTCAGGGAAGTGGTGGTTTTGACAATCAGACCATCTGAGCTGCTGTTGCTCATGGCCAAAACAAAGGACTTGTCGATCTTGATCTCATCCACCGGTAATTGCCTCAGATAGCTCAAGGAAGTCTGGCCCACTCCGAAATCATCCACCGCAATGCGAACCCCCTGCTCCGACAGCAGACGTAAAGTGGCCATGGCGAGATCCGGATTACGCATGACCGCGGTTTCGGTGATTTCGAGCATCAGATCGGCGGGATTCACACCACTTCTTTTTAGCAAATCCATAACCTCTGTAACAAAGAACGGCTCCGAGAGGTTGATGGCTGAAATGTTAACTGAAAGACAGCCGCAATCAGGATATTGCCGACTCCACCGGGCATAATCCTCCAGTGCCCGGGTTAACACCCACTGGGTCAAGCCCTGGATCAACCCTGTCTTTTCCGCAATGGGAATAAACTCATCTGGAGGAATAAAGCCCAGGCTGGCGTGATTCCAGCGGATCAGCGCCTCGGACCCCATCAGGACCGAGCCATCAACCTGTACAATAGGTTGATAGTTCAGAGACAGGCCGGTCGTATCAATGGCCCGGCGTAACTCTCCCATCAGAGCCAGTCGCCTTGGGCTGTATGGGTTAATCCGGGAATGATAGAGCTGGTAGGCCAGATTATTGGATTGCGCATGCTCGACAGCCACTCGCGCATGCCGCAGCAAGGTCATCGGATCATTACCGTGATCAGGGAACAAGCTGACACCAGCCTGAAGCGACAGGGACAGCTGCAACCCACCAAACTCAACCGGTGCACTGGAAACCGTGGTCATCTTTCGTGCAAACTCGGTAGCGTCCTCACTGCTTTCAATACCGAGGATCAGGGCAAATGTTTTCCGATCCGGATGCGCCAGGTAATGAACCGCGTCGTCTCCTTTTTCGATTTCAAACACCTCTTGCATAATCGCCGGATTTCTCTGCAGACGTTTTGACAAGAGTGAAAGCACCGTATCGGCATTGGCATGCCCCAGGGTGTTGGCAACGTCTTCAAGCCCCGAAGGTTGCAGAAGAATCAAGGCAAAAGGCTTTAGAGTCTCACCGGATCCTGAAACCAGGGATTCCAGGCGTTTCTGAAGCAGTGTGGCATTCGGCAGCCCATCGATATTGTGATGGGTGGCCTGATAATAAAGCTGCTCTTCAGCGGCCTTTCGCTGCTCCACTTCGAACAGGCGGTCTTTCTGCGCCTGAAATCTCGCCTGCTTCTCTGCATTAAACCGGTCTGCCAGCGCCAGACTCAACAACGTGGCCTCAATGGCAGACCCCCAATTAATAGCCGTTTCGGTCAGTACGGTTCTGGGTATCAAGCCCAGTTTACTCAGTGCCCCCAAGAGAAATCCGCCAAGCAGAAACACCCAGGCAAAAGTAAAATACCGGGCAGATTGCTGTCCGCGATACCAGGCATAGGCACCGGAAACCAGAATACATACACTTGCGGGCAAGGCCATGCCTACCGAGATTCGCGTGGACACGCTGTAAGGCAGAAAAAACGCCCCGATAATCGACAAGCCGAACACCCAGCGAAAGCCGATAAGCGCGTACTCCAGTCGGGGAGCGACGGCAGGCAAGGTCAGAAAGCGTGAAGCGAAAAGGCAGGAGAAAAATAATGTCGCCGGCACGGAGAGAAGCGTCACAAGGGCTTGTATGGTGGGTGACCCCGGATACAGATACTGGTAGAGATAGCCATTGGCACCAGCCAGCAGAATCACCACACTGAGCACCAATCCCACGTAATAGAGATAGGAGCGGTCACGAATGACCACAAACAGGAACAGGTTGTATACCGCCATGATCAGCATCATGCCGAAATACAGGGACTTGAACAGATGCTCTTGCTGTTGATCGATGGCAAAGGAAAGCGGATCATGTAAGGCCAAAGGCACCTGAAGCGACCCATCTGTGCGAACTCTGAGCACTACTGAATACACGGTACCGGGCTGCATCTCAACCGGAAACAGAAAGCTGCGAACCTCCAGGGGCCGTTGCGTATAAGGCAACCGATCGCCCGTTCGAAATTCCTTGACCAGTTCACTGCCTTCTAACCAGTAGAAATCTATGTAATCCAGCAGTGCATATTCGATATTGAGCACTCCACTGAAAGGCCGTTCTCGGTCATTGGCCAGCTTCAACTGAAACCAGTAGCTGCTTTCTGTATAACCGAAATTGGGTGTCTCCACCGCAACAGCTTGCCAGGCAGCAGGTGGCAAGCTGAGAACATCCTCAAGTGAGAAGGTTGACTCTGTGTCCTCCAGATAAATCATGGAATGACCGAACCCGCCTTTCAATGCATCAGACACTGACACAGGCGCAAGACTGCCGCTACCGGCCTGGGAAGAGCTTGCCAGCAAGCAAAGAAACCAGGCTAGCGCCCAATACTTCATCAGTTTTTTCACTTTTTCAGTCACAAGCTTCAGTGTAGCCTATGCAGCAAGTCAGGTGACGTGGAACCGGAAACAGGAGAGAAAACCTTGCTCAACGCGCTCAAACGCTGGATCAGTCAATTGGAGAACCCGGATGCACAGGAACGTGAAGTTGCCGTGCATGTAGCAAGCGCTGCCCTGCTTGTTCAGCTCTCGGGTATCGACAACTCAGTCGACCCCAGGGAAACACAGGTTATACGGCATCACATCGGCAATATTGCCAACGAGCTTTCCGGGCAGGATCTGGATGAACTGGTTTCCGAAGCCAGTCAGATGGCCGCAGATTCCACCTCTATCTTCGAATTTACTCGACGCATCAATGACAGCTGCAGTCAGGAGGAGAAACAGCAAATCATTCTCGACCTGTGGCGGGTTGCCTGGGCCGATGACCACCTGGACAAGTACGAAGAGCACTATGTTCGCCGGGCCGCGGACCTTCTGTACGTGCACCACTCCGACTTCATGCGCCTGAAACTTCAGGCCAGAGCCGAGCGGAAAAACCCATAAAAAAAGGAGGCTCAGGCCTCCTTTAATTGATACCCCGCTTAGAGCAGGTTGTTCAGGGCAGGAACCGCTTCAAACAGGTCAGCTACCAGACCGTAGTCTGCAACCTGGAAAATCGGAGCCTCTTCGTCCTTGTTGATCGCAACAATCACTTTACTTTCAGACATACCTGCCAGATGCTGAATCGCCCCTGAGATACCCACAGCCACATAGAGTTGTGGAGCAACGATCTTACCGGTCTGACCAACCTGCATGTCGTTGGGAACAAAGCCCGCATCAACCGCAGCCCGTGAGGCGCCTACCGCTGCGCCCAGCTTGTCAGCCAGATCATATAGCATCTGGAAGTTGTCGCCGTTCTGCATGCCGCGACCACCGGAGATGACGATACCGGCAGCAGTCAGCTCAGGTCTGTCAGACTCAGCCATTTCATCCTTGACGAAAGAAGAAATACCCAGGTCGTGCGCAGCGTCGACAGATTCAACCGCCGCACTGCCGCCTTCGCCAGAAACCGGATCAAAGGCCGTCGCCCGGACAGTGATCACTTTCTTCTCGTCTGAAGACTGCACAGTCGCGATCGCATTACCGGCGTAGATCGGACGATCAAATGTGTCAGCAGAGCCAACCGCAGTAAT
>JAUIAZ010000015.1 GCA_030427465.1 Gammaproteobacteria bacterium
CAGGTGTCTGCCTTCGCCGAAACCCAGTTCCCGGGCACGGGTCAGGGTATGGGGTACTCGCTCATCTACGGATGCCAGTGGTCGGCCAAAGCCGTAGATACGCCCCTGACGCTCTATGTCCTGTTCAACAAAGTCTTCCAGTGTGACACCCTCAGCCCGGGCACTGGCCAGACGCTGGTAGAAGTCAATGCTTTTCCTCAAGGGCACCCCCCCAAACAGGAGTGACTCAGAACCGGCAAGCCCGGCCGACAGGGCCAGTCCCGGACTGGTGCGGGCACTGCCCCCCAGGGCACTGGTGTGATTGGGCCAGATAGACGGGTCAGGGTAGCTGGTCGAAACCCAGATATAGTTCAGCAAGGCCAGTTCTCTGCTGCTGAATTCACGCCCGGTAATAACCAGCAGATGGTAGGCAAACCAGTCCATATGGCCCAGATCCCGATGCAGATCACGGCCACGTACAGTCACTCTCTCGTTGAGATAAGCTTTGCCGGAGGATTCAGGCCAGTGTTTCTGGAAGCCTCTCAGTGGAGCGTCATGGGTCATCCTGTCACTCATGGGGCTTACCCTTTTGAACCTGTTCCCGGTTCTCGGTGTCAGCATCCTGGATGGCGGTTTCCACACCCTGCCCGACAAACGGAAACTGTCGCCAGCCTTGCTCACGTTGCTCCAGGGCATGTGCCATTGCGCCGGGCAGACGCAGCCACAGATACCAGAAAGAGGCTTGAGCAGGATCCACACCAAGGGCATGAAACACCGCGGCGCTCAGCCCACTCAGACTGAGCCCTCCCCCCGCAGTGGCCTCCAGCGACAGACGGTTTTGCAACAGCCATTCAAGCACACCACTCGGGTCTTCCGCAGCCAGCTTAGTCAGGATGGACACCAGACCGGCTGAAGCTGCATCCGTGTATGGATCAAAACCCGGAGCATGTTGAATTTCCGGCCAGATTTCGCTGACGCCCGAACAGTCCGGGTCAGTCAGCGCCTGTTGCCAGTTCCCTAGCTCAAGGCCACAGCGCTGCCAGAGTTGCAGTACCAGTTCGACTTCGCGGCTGCCACCATGTGCACCGGCTCCTACAGCCAGCGCAGCGGAAAGCACGGCCGCATCCGGTGCACCAGATACCCCGCTGTTCATCGCTGCTCTGACCGAGGCATCTCGCGGGCCGGGATTGGCAATGACAAGCGCAAGCTTTTCCAGCAAGCGTATCTGCCAGGCTTCTGGCTGTCCGCCCTGAATCAGCAGCCATAACATCTCAGGCCAACTGGCATGCGGTAACAGATCTTCTACCAGGTCGTAACCCCGGCAACGGATGCGGTCTGTCTGAAACGCGTTGCCAGGCGCTGGTACTTCCTGCCAGATCCTGGTGTAAACCTGATAAGGGTCAGTCATTCCCGCGACCGGCCAACACTTTCATGCGCGCCCCCATGGGAGGCACCTGTTCCGGCCGTACCCGTACGTCGAGCAGGCAGGGCCCTTTCCGCGCCAGAATATCAGCCAGGTCCAGTGCCTGAAGGTCACACAGTGATTCGATGAGGTACGATTCAATACCCAGCGATTTTCCCAGGGTGGCAAAATCGATTTCAGGCAGTTCGTGGGCAATGGAAGCCGCGCCACCCAGTCGCTGCCCATGGCGTACCATGCCCAGAGAGGCATCATTGAGCACAATCATGAGCAGATTCTGGTTTTCCTGAAAGGCGGTTGTCAGTTCCTGTCCAGACATCAGGTAACTGCCATCTCCGGTCACGCAGACAACAGGTACCTGGGGGTTGGCCGAGGCGATGCCGACCGCCGCCCCAATGGCCCAGCCCATGGAAGCAAAGCCGATACCGGTATGGAAGAGACAGGTGTCGGCCGGCAGAGTATCCGGGCGTTCAAAATTCCAGTAATGAATGCCCCACAGAAAGCTGTTGCCGCTATCCATCACGACCCGTGTTTCCGCCGGACAGCTGCGCGACAGATAGATCATGAGATCGCGTGGCGATACACTGCCCTCAACTTCCAGGCTGGGCGTATCCTCGTCGAAGGCAATATGCTTTGGTAATCCAGCATCATTCCGCTCCGGCAGGAGCTTACGGCGCTGCGGGTCCCGTTCCATCATTTCGGCAAAAGGCTTGAGCATGAGTTCAATTGACCCCAACACAACCAGCCTGGCCATATAGGAACGATTAAGGTGTTCGGGATTATTGGACAAGTGAATCAGACGATCAGACAGGATGGTGCCATCGTCCCAGCCTCCGGTAGAGACTTCATCAAGCGCCGTGCCTACCACAACCACCCGGTCTGCATTCTCCGGCCTCAGGGCTTCCGACGCACTGCTATGGCCGGCAAAACCGAAAACGCCCCGATAGTTGGGGTGGTAACTGTTGACCAGGCCCTTGCCCCTGGGCGTGGACACAAAAAGCCAGCCCCTCGACTCAATCAGCCCCATCAGTTCGGCTACCGCCCCCTGGGCACCCTCACCGATAACCACGGTGACTTTGTCGAAGGGAGCCAGTTCCTTCAGCACCAGTTGCATGGCTTTCTGGCTGGGGTGAGTTTCGTGATTAAGGAAGGCCTTCAGCGGGCCTTTACCGCCGGGTTTCTGTGCCGCTGCCTTCATTACATCCAGCGGGATGCTCAGGTGCACTGGCCCTGGGTGATTACTGAATGCCTGACTGATGGCCTGAAGCAACTTGGCTTCCAGTTGGGCCGGGTGGGATACCAGTGTGTTATAGCGGGTACAATGTTCGAACATTTCGAGCGTATTGATGCCCGTACAACTGGTTTCCTGTAGCGCGCCCGCGCCAAACTTTTCGATGGAGGTCTGTGCCGTAATGACCAGCATGGGCGTACCGTCCGCATAGGCTGACGCCACACCCGTGATGAGATTGGTGGCTCCAGGCCCTGCGGTGGCGCAACACACACCTAGCCGACCGCTTTCCCGGGCATAGCCATCGGCCATGAAGGCAGCGCCGGTTTCGTGCCGGGCGGTGATGCAACGGGGACCACCGCGTGCCTCACTGCGCGCCAGCGCATTATAGAAGGGTTCAATACTGCCTCCGGGCACGCCAAAGACATACTTGACCCCCAGCCTTTCCAGATAGCTGAGTATCAGATCACCGTTTTCAGTCATACTACCTCACGACAGCCGGACGGGCGATACCGTATCCCTGAGCGAAATCGATGCCCATCTCACAGAGTTTTTTCTGAACATCAGGCGTTTCCACAAACTCGGCAATGGTCTTGAGGCCGACTGCCTGCCCGATGCGGTGGCAAGACTCAACGATTCCGACATCAATCGGATCATTGAGCATGTTCTTGACGAAGCTCCCATCAATTTTAAGAAAATCAACCGGCAGGCTTTTCAGGTAAGAAAAGGAGCTCATTCCGCTGCCAAAATCATCCAGTGCAAAGCGAAAACCATCCTGCCGTACGCTTTCGATAAAGCCAATGGTGGAGGCCAGATGCGCAATTGCAGCGGTTTCAGTGATCTCAAAACAAACACGTTCCGGTTTGATCCGGTAGCGGCTGACCAGCGCCTTGATAAATTGGAACAGTTCGCTGTCGCCCAGCGACCCTCCGGAGAGATTGATAAAAAAAGTTCCGCTGTCAGCACGGCCCAGCCCGGTTCTGTCCAGATACTGGAAAGCCATTTCCACCACCCGCCTGTCTATCCGGTGCATGAGCCCGAAGCGCTCCGCCGCAGGAATGAAGGCGCCGGGCAGTATGGCATTGTCGTTTCCGCGCATTCGCACCAGAAACTCACTCTGAACAAGATTACGGGTAGATTCCTGAAGGCCAAGCATGGGTTGCTGACACAGGAAGAACTGGCTGGATTCCAGTGCTTTATGAATGCGACTGGTCCACTGCATATCAGTTTGCCGCTGCTGCATGTCTTTATCGTCTGACTGGAACACCTGGACGTTGTTGCGGCCCCGATCCTTGGCGGCGTAGCAGGCCAGGTCTGCCTGGACCAGCAGATCAGACGTGTTTGTGCTGTTACGGTCAATGAAAACCAACCCCACACTCAGAGAAACCGCGAAGGGGTGTCCCTGCCAGACCAGCCGGTATTCTGCCACCACTTCACACAGAATATTGGCCAGACGGAACGCGTTTTCCGAGTCACAGTTCAGCAGCAAGATACCGAATTCATCTCCGCCAAGACGCGCAAGCGTGTCATCCGGGCGGATATGCCTGGCAAGCTCCATGGAGATCTGCTTCAGCATCTCGTCGCCAGCGACGTGACCGCAGGTGTCATTGATCACCTTGAACTGGTCAAGATCCAGATACATCAGTGCATGGTGGTGCTCTGTTGTTTGCGCATCCAGCAGTGCCTCCTGAAGACGGCGATCAAACTCGCGCCGGTTCACGAGGTCGGTAAGACTGTCATGATAGGCCATATGCTCCAGGGTGGTCTCAGCCTGGATTTTGGCCAGCTTGATCTGGCTTTCCCTGATTTCCCGGTTAATGGCTGGAATCAGTCGGGACAAGTTGTCCTTCATGATGTAGTCCTGCGCTCCGGCCCGCATAGCCTTGACTGCCGCTTCTTCACCGATGGTGCCAGAAACAATGATCACCGGCATATCCGGATATTGACGGTGGGTCATTCGAATGGCTTCTTCGGAGGAAAATCCGGGCATGTTGTGATCCGTGATCACCAGGTCCCAACGCCCGTTCTGAAGTGCCTGGAAAAGGTCGGGGCCGTTATCTACCCGGGTGAAGGCGGGGCGAATCCCTCCCCGCTTCAGTTCGCGTACCAGCAGAAGGGCATCGTCCTCTGAATCATCTACCAGCAACAAGTTTAATTGGCTGCTCAAACTATCATTCTCGTTGGTTTCCCTAGCCGGAGGGCCGTGTATCCGGTGTGCAGTTCACGCGAAGCCAGTACTCGGCCAACAGATTCATCTCATGGGTAAACTGGTTGAAATCAAGCGGCTTGTGAATATAGCTGTTGGCACCCAGTTCATAGGCCTCCAGCAGGTCTCCGGGCTCATCGGAAGAGGTGAACATGATGACGGGCAACCAGCGGGTAACCGGATTGGCCCGGATTCTTCTCAGTACCTCGAGACCGCTTACTTTGGGCAGCTTGATGTCCAGCATGATAAAACCCAGGCGACGCCCACTCTCCGAAGGGTTCTGCCGGGAGGTCAGCCGGTCTACCGCATGGTCTATGAAGTCAACGGCTGCCTGCCCATCTTCTTTCACCACCACTTCCACAGAACGGTTCACTTTCCGAAACGCTCTGAGAGCCAACGCCTGATCATCCGGGTTATCCTCCACGAGCAGGATGCTGAGGTTCTCAGTCAAGAATCTGAAGTCTTTCATCATTTGAGTCTAGTTGGCATTTTTCGATTTCGGCAAATGTAATCTGAAACTAGTTCCGTGACCTGGTTCACTTTTTACAGTGATTTTCCCACCGTGGCGTTGAATAACGCGTTGTACGGTCGCAAGGCCCACGCCATTACCGGGGAAATCCTTGGGGGAATGTAGACGGTTAAACGCAGTGAAGAGCTTGTTGGCATATTTCATGTCAAAGCCTTCCCCGTTGTCTTCAACCAGCAGAGTGATCTCTTTTTCACTGTACCGGGCAGAAATATTGATCCGGCGCTCTGCTTGTCGGGAACTGTATTTCCATGCATTGTCGAAGAGGTTAGCCAACGCTATCCGCAGCAGGGTGGCGTCCCCTTCGACCCGAATATCCGGCATGATGGTCACGATATTTGTACCCGCTCCATCAACGCGCAGATATTCATCACTGATTTCCTGGAACAGCTCTGTCACATTGATCGTTTCCGGCTGAAAAGTACTTCTGCGCACCCGTGACAACTGCAGCATGGCATCGATCAATTGCCCCATGCGAGAGGTTGCCGCACGAACCCGTCGAATATAATCCTTGCCTGTCTCGTCCAGCTTGTCACCGTAGTCTTCTGCGATCGCCTCGCTGAACCCGTCAATCGCACGCAAGGGTTGGCGCAGATCGTGAGACACCGAATAGCTGAAGGATTCCAGGTCCTTGTTGGCTTCTATCAGCTCCTCCGTGCGTTTTTCCACCTGTCGTTCGAGATCCCGGGAATGCAGACGAATCTTGCGGTTCTGAGCCTCGATGGTTTCCAGCATCTCGTTGAAGGCGCTCGCCAGTAGCCCGATCTCGTCCTCATTTGCGGTTTTGGTGCGGCGACTGTAGTCGTGATCCCTGGCGATACCGCTGGCCAGCACGGCCAGCTCCAGAAGCGGGCGGGATATCACCCGTTGCAGCCGCTCCACAATCACTAGAACCAACAGAAAGGCAATAACTCCGGCCGTGAGCGTCAGCAAAGCGATTTCCTGAATATTGCGTTCCAGCTCGTCCAGACCGGAGTCGATCAGGACATAACCCACCGTTTCACCGTCCGAAACAAGCGGCTCGATCACGGTCAGTGCATTCCCGGAATAACCGGGTCTTACCTGGCTGATCTGCTCCGGGCAGGGGCCGGTGTTGGCAAAAATCTGGGTGGCCACCAGAATATCTTCCGGATGCCGGTATACGCAGGCACTTCTGATCGCCGGTGCCAGGCGCAGGGAGCGCAGCAGTTCCTCAAGCTGCTCATAATCCTCGAACAGAAGCGCGGCGACCGATTGCTCCGCAATCACCCGCGCATAGATGCTCTGTTCGGCGACCAGTTCACTCTTGTAGCGATCCGTCTGATTGACCACGACTGTCACGCCGGCGATCATCAGCCCGGTAAAACTGATCAGCATACACAAAAGAATGAGTTTCAGGCGTATTGGCAACCGTCGCCAGCGAATACTCACTGCAGTACCTCCGTAGCCAGCTGAAGCAATCGGCTATTTATGTCCAGCCCCGCCTTTTGCGCGCTGGACAGGTTAATCCGGAAACGAATGACGTTGCCCTGCTTATGCAGGCCGATGATGCCACCCGATTCGGCAAATGCATCGGCGTCGCTAACCGTCAGCACCGGACTCCCCTGGAAATCCACAGGGTCAAGGGTGTCCTTCCGATCACCTTTGGTGCTGACGAAAAGAACGTCACAGCTTTGGGCAAAGTCTGGCAGACGGCGCAGCCCGTTTGTTGGTGCCGGCTCACGCTGGGATGCTGTAACGGATGCGCTGTCAGGCTCTATAAGCACTGGCCTGACGCGGAACGGAACACCCTTGTGCGTTCTGCTTTCCAGCGATTTCAGGTTCTCAAGCAGTTGCGGATCACCCACAACACAGATATCAAAGTGATCATCAAGACTTGCCGGCGGCCAGGTGATGAATCGCGTGAAGTTGAGCAGGTAGGCCGATTTGATATCCGTCTCGGTTCGGGTCTTGGCGCTGGACTCAGGCGCCGGTAGCAGAGAGAGAAGCAAGGTCGCCAAGGAAACCAGCCACGCCCGGTGATATGTTTGAATGGTGCGAGGCAAGCCGGCCTGATTCCCTGAAATTACGAAAAAAAGTTACCCACATATTAGGTCAAGAAGAGTTGGCTGCCAACTGCAACAACTCACAGGCAATATCCTAACGTTAGCGTGATCCGGCCCTGTCGCTGATCAGAAAACGCAGCCAGGCCGGCTGCTTCGGCAGGCGAAGAAAATAGGCTATCGCCGCAGTGACCAGAATCGCAAAAAACAGTCGTATCCAGAGAATGCCCAGCCAGCTGGCTCCGATCAGGGCAATCAGTAAGCTGTCTTCAATCAGACTGTGGCACAGGCTCAGAAAGGTCATGGAGAGGATCACATCCTGTCTGCTCAATCTGCCTGAGCGAATATCCTGTAACAGCAATGCCCCGCCGAAAGCAAGTCCCAGCGTTGTACCGATCACCGTCACGTTGGCGGCTTCCCGACCGATTCCCATCTTCCGGAGCAAGGGCTCCAACAGGTTGTGCATCAGGGTCTCAACACCCAGCAGACGCAGAATTTTCAGCAGGGTCATCAGAGCAGCGATCACGAGCAGGATAACCACCAGCATTTCACCCTGCAGGATAAGCCAGCCCGACAGTGAATCATCACGCGGTTGTGGCTCCCATAGCCATCTGGCGGGTTGCTGGTAGGCTTCAAAAAGGTTCAGGCTGTAAAAACAGATCGCAGCCAGAATCAGGGCCCCAAACAGACGCAGGAACAATGTAAAGCGCCAGGGAATTCCGGCATGTCGGGCAATCTGGCCTTCGACAGGCAGGTTATGACCAGCCAGAAGCAATACGCCCAATGCCGTGGCCTGCGCCACAGACAGATCGCCCCCTCCGGTTTCGGCCAGTATGGCAAGACCTGCATAGATGTTCCCCAGCAACGCCGCCGCCCAGACCAGTCCCATTTCACCCGGCAGGCCGACCAGCCCCATTAACGGACTCAATACCAGGCTGAGCCCTTCCCGAAGCCCGAGGTACTCCAGCATTTTCACCAGAATCAGAACGGGGATCATGATGCGAAGGAGCACCAGGTAAGTCCGGGTTATTTCCTTGACGAGCTGCTGCAGCCCCTCGATAAATGCCATTTGTCGTGATCTCTTCAGCGGCCGCCGCGAATACAGAAGCGAATTACCTGAATGTGCGGATTCACTGGGCTATAATCCGGACTGCTTCAGGGAGACCCCAAATGGTACTGCTTTTTATTTATTTCTTCATCGCCACCGGTGTTTCATTTCTTTGTTCGCTCTGGGAGGCCGTTTTGCTCAGCATCACGCCGGCCTATACACAGATAAAGATGCAGGAAGGCGCCCCCATGGGCCAGAAACTCGCCGCATTCAAGGACGATATCGATCAGCCACTGGCGGCTATCCTGACCTTGAACACCATTGCGCATACGGTGGGCGCCATCGGTGTCGGTCAACAGGCCACCGTGATCTGGGGCGACACGCAACCCTGGATAACCGCCTTTGTGATCCCGGTTGTGGTCACCCTGGGCATTCTGGTCTTGTCTGAGCTGATCCCCAAGACCCTCGGTGCCAGCCACTGGCAACGCTTTGCGCCTTTCACCGTGAAGAGTCTGAGCCTGCTTCTGATGGTGCTCAAACCGCTTATCCTGATGAGCCAGTGGATTACAAGCGGACTCAAAAAGGATAAAGATGCTACTTTGTTTACACGCAGCGATTTTCTCGCCATGGCCGAGATCGGCGCAAAAGAAGGGGTATTCGAGGAACAGGAAGCCGGACTGATCCGCAGTCTTCTGGCCTTCAAGGATGTGCGCGCCAAAGATGCCATGACACCCCGCCTGGTGGTGCGTTCCATGGCCAGTGAGATGACGGTGGCGGAGTTCCAGCGCGCTGTAGAGGGGCTGCCGTTTTCCCGGATTCCGATTTATCACGAGGCTGAACGGGAACGCATCACGGGATATGTGCTGAAGAGCGAACTGCTGGGGCTGTCAGAGGCTGCAGACCTGGCGCGCCCGATTGGCGATTTTCAGCGTGCACTGGATTATATTGCCGAAGATCACCCGATTACAGATCTGTTGTCCCGCTTTCTTTCCCGGCGCGAACACTTGGCGGTAGTTCTGGACGACTATGGTGGCCTCTCGGGGCTTGTCACCATGGAAGATGTTATTGAAACCCTGCTGGGTGTAGAAATTGTGGATGAATCTGATAAAACCCCTGACATGCAACTCATGGCCCGCCGCAGTTGGCAGCGTCGCGCCAAGCGGCTTGGGCTGGTGAGCGAAGGGGAAGAATCTGCTGGGCCCGGTTCAGCGTAAGCGATGTCATGATTCTGAAAATACCCGTATTTCCCTGCCCCACGGAGGCCCGATGATCAAGGTTCACCACCTGGAGAACTCCCGTTCGCAACGCATTCTATGGATGCTGGAAGAGTTACATGTTGCCTATGAAGTCAAACGCTATGAGCGGCATCCGAAAACCCAGCTGGCTCCGGAGTCCCTGAAGGAAGTCCACCCGCTGGGCAAATCGCCTCTGATTGAGGACAGCGGTCGTGTGTTTGCCGAGTCAGGCGCCATCATCGAGTATCTCGGCTCAACCTACGGCCAGGGGGGGCTCTGGCCGGATTATTCCAGCCCAGACTACCGGCAGGTAATCTACTGGCTACATTATGCCGAAGGTTCACTCATGCCCCCTCTGCTATTGGCCTATGTTTTCAATGCGGTAAAAAAAGGTCCCATGCCCTTTTTTATGCGCCCGGTAGTCGGGAAGGTTGTGGCCGAAACCAAAAGTCGTTATATCGGTCCACAGATCCACACCCAGCTGCAGTTTGTGGCAAGTCAGCTTGAAGGCCGGGAATGGCTGGTGGGAGATCAGCTTACAGCTGCCGACATCCAGATGAGTTTCCCTCTTGAAGCCGCCATGAGCCAGAAAGACCTCGCCCAGGCTTTTCCTGCCATTGAATCATACGTCAGGCGCTTTCAGCAGCGTCCCGCCTATCAGAGAGCCCTCACCACCGGCGGGCCCTACGCTTACGACCTGTGAGCCGGCCGATGGTGGCGGATACCCTGCAGCGCAGCCAATGGTTCAGAAACTTGCCGGCAGAGCTGCGAGCTGATCTGCTCGCCCTGGGTAAGGAACGTGAGTTGGCTCCTTCGGAGTTTCTGTTTGCCCGAGGCGAGCAACCTTGTGGGGTGTATGCCGTACTGGATGGAGCCATTCGGATTCTTGGTGTCAGCAGCCAGGGTAAGGAAGCGGTTCTGACCCTGGTTGAAGCTCCACAGTGGTTTGGTGAAATTGCCTTGTTTGACGGAGGGGTACGCACTCATGATGCTCAAGCGGAGAGCAGCACCCGACTCTGGCATCTGTCTCAGGAAGTGCTGACCGGACTGCTTGGCGAAAAACCCGCTTACTGGCGGTTTTTCGGGCAGCTGCTCACAGAAAAACTTCGTCTGGCTTTTATGGCGATTGAAGACATCGCCCTGCTTCCGGCTGCGGCCAGACTGAGCCGCCGACTTCTGCTGCTGGCAGATGCGCGCAGGCAAAGCGGGCACAGTGATCCCGACTCGTTTTCATTTTCTCAGGAGTTGCTCGGTGCCATGGTGGGATTATCGAGACAAACCACCAATCAGATTCTCAGAGACCTGGAAACCCGCGGATTGATAGCATTGGGCCGTGGCCGCATCAGCCTTCTGGATGCGGCAGGCCTGCTGGAACTCAGCCATTCAGACGAATAGTTTTTGCATCAAACAGACCATTCAGACTATCAGGAGCTGAGCTTATCGCACCCGGTTTCTAAGCGCTTTACCTTGCGGTTGCGGTAGCTCACTCGGTGCATCGGTCACGCCAATGGCCCGTCCAGCCCCCTCCCCCTGCAGGGTAATTTCGAAGGAGTTACGACCTTTTCCCTTGGCACGGTAAAGACAGCGGTCAGCCTGATCGAGAAGTTGTTTCAGATCAGTCAGGTCCTGCCATTGCTCCGTCACATGAAGCCCGACTGATACCGTGACCCGGTCAGCATTCGCTCCGATATGGGGAATGCACAGGTTCCTCACGGCCTGCAACAGGCGCGTGGCAAGGCTTTTTGCGCCTTCCGCATCGGTGTCATAGAGCAGGCAGGCAAACTCCTCTCCGCCATAACGCGCAACGCAATCGGTCTCCCGATGGATCACGTCCCGTAGGGCACCCGCCACATTTGCCAGACATTCATCACCGGCGACATGGCCGTAGGTGTCATTGAATGTCTTGAACAGGTCAATATCCAGCATAGCCACGGTCAGGGGCAGGCCCGCCCGCTGGGCGGCCCGCAACGCAGTTTGTGCAAACGAATCAAAGTATCTGCGATTTGGCAGGCCAGTCAGGTCATCTGTCAGGGAGAGGCGTTCCAACTGCCGTTTGAGCCCGAAATGAGAAAGTTGCCGGGCAACCCGCGCCAGTACTACATCAAAACTGAAGGGCTTGGTGATATAATCGACTGCGCCCAGAGACAACCCCTTGCTCTCGTCTGAGGCCTCATCCAGTGCGCTCATGAATATCACCGGCACATCCCGGAGACGTTCGCTTCTGTGCAGGCGACTCTTGAATTCATAACCGGAAATATCCGGCATGAGGATATCCAGAAGAATCAGGTCAACCTCACGGTTTTCAAGCCACTCCCAGGCAGCAACCGGTGAGTTGAAGCAAACGACCTCATAGTGAGGCTCTAGGACGAACTCCAGCGCCTTCAGATTTGGTGCGTAATCATCCAGCACCAGAATTCTGGCCTGCCGGTTGGTAACTCCCTTGTCTTCCTTGCTACTGGGGACCATCGTTTCAGATAGCGCCAGCCTTTGCTGCAGCGCTCTCTGGGTCGCCAGCTGGGCATGCACAGCAAAACGGTCCAATGGCAATGAAAAAAAGAAGGTGATACCTGTCCACTCGGAACTGAGGATCTTTGCGTTGGAGGAGTGCCCGATAATCCAGCAGAAATCCTGTCGGGTCGCTATCTCGGTTGCCAGCAGACGTCTCTGGTCATCCGTAAACTGTCCAAGCCATTGCAGGTCAAGAACCACCGTAACCTCGCAACGGGGCCGCTCAAGCACCCGGTGCAGGCCGTCAAGATCCGGCACCTGGATCGTATCCACGTCCGGCGGCAGTGTTTCCCTGAGCGCAACGGTCAGCGTTGGCTTGGCAGTAGCAACCAGGCAGGTATGTAAGTTGCCTGCTGGATCCATAGGCGTCTCCCTTCCTATCAGATGTTATTAAGTGTAAACCAAGGTGTAATGTCTGTCGCATTTGTCATGCGGGTCCCTCAGCATTTGTCAGCTAGCTGACAGACAGCCTCGCGGTGAGGGGGTATATTGTTCCAAAATCACGAGGATTTGCCCATGAAAACCCTGGTACAACAACTGTCTCAGTACGCGGCTTACCACCGCGACAAAAGAAACATAGCCACCCATTTTGTCGGCATCCCCCTGATTGTGTTTGCCGTCACTGTCCTTTTGTCCCGGCCAGCCTTCGAAGTAGCCGGCCTGGCCCTTTCACCAGCAGTTGTGGTCGCCATACTAACCTGTTTGTACTACCTGAAACTGGACCTGCGCTACGGCCTGGTGATGAGCCTGCTATTCGCTTTCAGCGTCTATGCAAGTGCCGCCGTGGCAGCTGCGTCCACCCTGGTCTGGCTGTCTGCCGGCCTCGGGCTGTTTGTGCTGGGCTGGATCATCCAGTTTATCGGTCACTATTACGAGCGACGCAAGCCCGCCTTTGTCGATGACCTGATCGGTCTGGCGATTGGCCCTCTTTTTGTTCTGGCAGAACTGGGCTTTTTATTGGGACTACGAAAAGAAGTCGAGCAGGCCATCATTCACAATGTTGGCCCCACCCTGATCCGCACAGCCGCAGACGACTTGCCGGCAGTGCGCTAACCCGCCCTCGGCAACTACTGCGCCTGGGCCGGTTGTTGCCGGCCCAGGCGGTGACCAATCTGCAGACGCTCCCCAACCACAAGCAAGCAAGGCGTGATCAGCAGGGTCAGAAAGGTTGCAAAGGTCAACCCGCCGGCAATTGCACTCGACAACTGCGTCCACCACTGTGTACTTGGCGCTCCGATGCCGAGCTCCGGAGTCAGCAAATCCACATTCACGCCCAGCACCATAGGCATTAGCCCAAGAACAGTGGTAATGGCTGTCAGAAGCACCGGACGCAGACGCAATAGTCCGGTTTCAATTGCGGCCTGAACCGGATCGGCCACACGCTTCCTGACCTGGTTGTAGGTGTCAATAAGAATGATGTTGTTATTCACGACGATTCCGGCGAGCGCAATCAGCCCCAGTCCCACCATGACAATGCCGAAGGCTCTGCCGGTCACCAACAGGCCAAGCAAAACTCCCGCCGTTGAGAAGGCAATGGCCGACATGACAAGAACCGCCTGATAAAGGCTGTTGAACTGTACGACGAGAATCAGGAACATCAGTAGCAGCGCAGTCATAAACGCGTTGGCCAGAAATACCATGGTTTCCTTCTGGTCCTCGTCTTCCCCCGCAAAGCGGAGTTCAACGCCCTCAATGGGGCGTTCGTCGAGTAACTCTCTAATGGCCTGCAGCCGCTCATCAGGCTGAAAGCCCTCCATGACATCGGCTTCCAGTGTCAGCGCCCGCTCGCCGTTTACCCGGCGCAGGGAGCCGGTTTTCGGTGCAGCTACCAGACTGGCAAAGTTGGCGATGGGTACAGGCCCGTTGGCTGTGCTCACCGTCTGATCGATCAGGTTATCCAGCGCGCGCTCCTCTGCGGGTAAGCGCAGACGGATATCGACTTCATCGTCTGCATCTTCCGGTCGATAATCTGCCAGCTTCAACCCCGATGTGACCAACTGGACGACATTGCCCACCGTGGTGACATCTACATCATAACGTGCCGCCAGTTCGCGGTTCACTTCGAGCCGCCACTCGATACCTGGCAAGGGGCGGTTGTCACTGATGTCGGTAATACCCTCCAGTTCCTCAAGCAAATTCCTGAGCTGATTCACTCCGGCAATGATGCTGGCCTGATCACCGCTCAGGCGGATCTTGATCGGTTTGCCGTCCGCCGGGCCATCCTCCTGTTTGCGGAATTCGTACCGCAGGGGCACTTCTGCAAGCAGCGAGCGCATATCATCCAGTATGCGGTTAGCCGGCCTTCTTTCTTCCCAGTCTATAAACTGGAAGGTGATGACGCCGATCACATCTTCACCCAGTTGCCCATCCGGCTGGCCAATCGTTCTGGCGTACAACGACTCGACCTCCTCAAAGCCCAGCAGTTTCCGCTCGACAGCCTGTACCCAGCGGTCTTTTTCATACACAGACAGGTCGCCACGTGCCTTGACCAGCAGTTGTGCCGATTCAGGCTCCACCTCCGGAAAAAACTCAACACCATGATTAAAGCGACCATAGGCCATGAAGCAGATCACCAGCAGCAAGCCGAACACCCCGAGCGTTTTATAGGGAGAGCGGACGAGCGTACCCAACAGGGCCCGATAAAGCCGGGAGCCCCGGGTATCGGCTGCTGTACCCCCGGCATCCGTCCGGTTACCGCCGCGACGACGCGTAAAAACCGCCCCCATGACCGGCAGGAATAGCAAGGCCATGAACAACGAAGCCAGCAAAACCGTGATGACGGTAGCCGGCAGATAACTCATGAACTCCCCAACGATACCGGGCCAGAATAGCAGGGGCAGGAAGACCGCCAGAGTGGTCGCGGTCGAGGCAATGATTGGCCAGGCCATACGGTTGGCTGCGAGGATATAGGCCTTCCTGGGCGGGCTGCCCTGATCCAGTTCGCGCTCAGCATACTCGGCTACCACGATTGCGCCATCCACCAGCATCCCTGCCACCAGTATCAGACTGAACAGCACCACAATGTTGAGGGTGAACCCGAGCCCCTGAAGCACCAGGAGCCCAGCCAGAAAGGCGCCGGGAATGGCCAGACCAACCAGCAGTGCCGGGCGGAAACCAAGCGCACCGACGACGATAATCATGACCAGCACGATGGCAAAGGCTACGTTGTTCAGCAGGTCTGACAGCATATCCCTGATCTGGCCGGATTCGTCATAGATGTAGGTAATCTCAACGTCTTCCGGCATCCTTTCGGAAGCCAACCCGGCGACATAGCGTACCTTGCCGATGGCCTCCAGAATATTGGCGCCTGCCCGCTTGGACACTTCCAGCACCACAGCCGGCTTACCTTCTACTCGGGCCAGACTGTCGGGCGCCTTGAACGTTCTCTGCACCGTAGCAATGTCCCCAAAGGTGATGACCTCACCATTCTGGCTTTTGACCGGCATGGTCAGGAGGTCCGGCAGTTCCTGTAACAACCCCGGCACCTTGACGACCAGACGCCCGCCGCCCTGGTCAATATTGCCTGCGGCCACCAGGCGGTTGTTGTTGGAAATAAAACTGAATAGTTGGGCGTAACTGATGCCATACTGTTCCAGTACCTGGGGGTCGGCCACCAGTTCCAGCAGATCCTCCCTGTCCCCGCCTATATCTACCGAAAGCACTTCAGGAATGCTTTCCAGCGCCCGTTTCAGTTCACGCGCCATATATACCAGTTGGGCCTCACTGAATGGGCCCGCAAGCGATAAAGTCAGCACAGGGAACTGCGAAACATTGATTTCGTTGACCACCGGTTCATCGCTTTCTTCAGGCAATTCCGGCTTTACGGTATCCACTTTTTCGCGCACGTCGGAAAGTGCTTTATCCGGATCGAATCCCGCCTGAAACTCCAGGGTGATAGAGCCATACCCCTCAGCGGCAACCGCTGTCATCTCTTTCAGACCTTCCAGGGAGCGTAACTCCTGTTCCAGCGGGCGGATAAGCAGGCGCTCAGCATCTTCCGGGGCAATTCCCTCATGGGAAACGCTGATGTAAACAAAAGGAACCGTGATGTCCGGATTGCTTTCCTTGGGCATGGAGATAAATGCACTGATACCCCCAATCCACAGAATCACCAGCACAATCAGGCTGGCTCTGGCGCGCTGAACGGCAGCCTGGATGAATGCGTACATAGTCAGGCTTCCGGCAGGGCTTCAGGCTGGGCATTGACGGTTTCGCCCACCTGAACAAAGCCCTTGCCAAGAGTCAGCAACCGGATCTGCCGGGGTAATCCACGAACCCAGACCTGGGTCGCACTCGCCCGGACCCGCTCAACCGGCGTCTCAATGACCCGGTCTTCCTCGTCTATATGGTGAACACTCAAGGAGCCAGAGTCGTCAAGCGTCAGGAACGCAGGTGACAGTGCGTGCACCTGCACTTCCCCGAAACGGATATCGAGCTTGGCCGTCGACCCTGCCAGACGTTCGCCTTCAGCATTCCTGAACAGTGCTTCGACCCGATAGGTTCGGGTCGCGGTATCTGCCACAGTCGCAATAAAGTCGATCTCTCCGACCATCTTCCTTCCATCAAGCAATCTGGCTTCTACTGGCAGACCTTTGCGGACGCGGCGAATGTGCTGTTGCGGGACCTGGGCGACCAGCACCAGTTGGTGGTTGCTGACCAGATGAATCAGAGGGTCGCCGGGGGAAACCTGCTCACCCGGTTCCACATCCAGTGTTTCGATCATGGCATCGAAAGGCGCTGAAAGCGTCGTAAAGGACAGCTGCAACTTCAGGGAAGAAAGTTCGGCCTCAGTTTCCGCAAGATCTGCCTGGCGCGTGGCCAGATCCGTTTCGGATGCCAATCGCCGACCGGAAAGGGATTCTGCCGCCTTGAGTTCACTGCGCTTCTGCCTGAGTCGGGCCTCAGTTGCCGCTATCTGCGTTGGCAGGCTTTCTCTGTCGAGCCGGAGAAGCGTGTCCCCCTTGCGAACCTGTTGCCCTTCCCTGACAGGAATCTCTTCAATGCTGCTATCCAGTCGGGATCGAATCCAGGCGTTGTGTCTGGCCTCAATGTACCCTTCCACACTCAGTGTATCGGCGATCGTTTCCGCCTCAAGGGCGCGATAGGCCACATTGGGAAGAACCGTTTCGGGGCTTTTTTTAAGCGGATCGGGCGCGCTGTCCCGGGCCTGGCTGACTGATCCGCTCGACAACCAGACGATCACCAGGATCATAAGGCCCAGAGCCAGCCAATAAGAACTGCTTTTAAATGACATGACGCTGGGAGGTTTTCCTTATCTGTCTTGCTGTTGCGCGTTTAACCGGCCTGTCTGTGAGCGGGATGAACCACGAAATGGTACTCCCCCAGAGTCACTCCAGCGGAGGTAACCACCTTCACCCGCCATTCTCCCGTCATCTGACGGTTGATGAACTTGGAGGAAGACGCTCGCATCGGAGAGCGATGAGGTCTGATGGTAATCCGCGCGACACGTCGGTCACCCTGATACCATTCATGGTACACGGTTTCCCCTTTGAGGTTAGTCAGCTCGCTGAAAAAGAAGACTTTCATCACACCTTTATCAGGAAGGTCCAGACTGGAAGACAATTGATCCACAGGCTCATATTCGGACAGTGCACTGGTCAGTTGCGCCCGCGACAGGCGACTGTCGCGTATCTTCATTCCCCGGGCTTTCAGACTGTCTGAGGGCGCCAGCGCCACAACCACTTCCGGGGACTCTTCTATAACGTCTTTAATTACAGGCTGCACGGCCTGGGTGGTTTCCCCAAGGGGCTCGGCCGTACCGGCAGCAGTAGCTTCCAGCGATTCCAACTCTTCAACCACGCTCGTTTCGTCCGGCAGGTTTCCGGCACTCGCAGTACGCTGGGTTTCCAGTTCGGCAAGTTCTGCCTCGCGGACACCAGCAAACAAAGGCTCACCGAGATCTTCCAGTGTGTATTTTGGGCGATCTCCCTGAGTACCGGCGGCTGGCGGATTCACTGCCACGGCCTCTGTGTCTCCGTCTTCATAGAACAGGGGAGCACCCAGGTCAGCTTCAGTGTATTGAGGGCGATCACTGACCCCGGCTACATCCACACCCGGATAATCCATTTCTGAAACCGGTTGAGCCAGTTGGTTGACAGGCTGTTTGTCTGTCGGGTTCAACAGCCAGGCATAAATACCATAAGCCATTGCTGCCAGCAGGACCATGGCTCCGGCAATCCGGCCCCAGTGGTATTCGACAACTGTCTCACGCGCCTGAACAGCGTGACTCATATTCGATTTATTGGATTTCTTATCAGCGCCCATAAATGCAAATTCTTTTTCACAAGTAACCAATCGTAAAAACCGGATGACTGATTTCCAAGTCTTTTTCCGGTTCGTTTTTTATACTGCAACATAGATTAACACTTGTAACAAAACCGGGCTACATGAAAACGGGGGCGCCCCCTACTATTAGCGACAGATGGATGCTGAACTTGAGAACCATGGAAAAACTCTTTAACCAGGAAAAACACTGCCGCCTCGCCGGAAGCGGACTCGGCGGTATTTTGCTGCTCAGTCTGGGTATCATTGGCTATCTGGTTTTTCAGCGCCAAGGTGGGCTGAGTCATCACGAGATCACCATCGCGGTGATCAGTGCCATGTTGGGTCTGATCACACTGCTGAGTCTGCGACTTTATTCTGCCCTGCTTCAGCACATGAAAGTTTCCCAGCAAAAAGATCTTGAGCTCAAGGATTTCGGGCGGGCTGTTACCAACAATGGCTGCGCTGTGCTGATCTGCAGCGAAGCTGGCCGCGTCTCCAGCATCAATCAGCGCTTCAGTGACATTACCGGATACGCCCAGGCAGAGCTGGGTGGCTGGCATATAGAGCTGCTGAATCCGGCTGAGGGTTCCTTTGACCCGGAACAGGATCAAATCTGGGTGCGCTCCATCCTCCAGGACGGCTGGCAGGGTGAAATCCTGACTCGCCACCGCGACGGTCAGAACTACTGGATGGCTGCGTCTGTGAGTGAACTCCACGATGCCAATAACGGATTACGATACATCATATCTTGCATTGATATTCACGATCTGAAATCCGCCAACACCCAGATGAAACAACTGGCGCTGTATGACAGCCTGACCGGCCTTGCCAATCGCCGGCTGTTTGTCGACCGTCTGGAGCAGAACCTGAAGGCTGTGCGCCGGGACCAGCGCAAACTGGGCTTGATTTTCCTTGATCTGGATCAGTTCAAACGAATCAATGACACCCTGGGGCACGATGCCGGGGACTGTCTGCTGAAGACGGTAGCTGAACGTCTCAGAAACAGCGTACGCCAGAAAGATACCGTCAGCCGCCTGGGCGGTGACGAGTTCACCGTTCTGCTTACAGATATCGATGATACGCTGACCATCACCCACATCGCTGACAAGATACTGCATGCCCTCAAAGAGCCCATCATGCTCGGGAAGCACGAAGTCATTGTCTCTACCAGTATCGGCATAACGATTGCCCCGGATGATGGCTGCGATGCCGATACCCTGATGAAGAATGCCGACCTGGCCCTGTATAAAGCCAAGGAGAAGGGTCGCGACTGTCATCACTATTTTACCGAAGAGCTGAACGCGCGGGCACTGCGACAGTTAATGCTCGAGCAGGAGCTTCGTCATGCCCTGCACCACGAAGAGTTCTCGCTGGACTATCAGCCGCAGGTGAGCCTGAAGAATGGCGAAATCCAGAGCGTGGAAGCCCTGCTCCGCTGGCAGCACCCGCACCGGGGGCGCGTTGCCCCGGGTGATTTTGTTCCGGTGGCAGAAGAATGTGGCCTGATCGTTCCCATCGGTAAGTGGGTACTACGCAACGCCTGTTTACAAATCCGCATGATGCAGCAAATGTCCGGCCGCAAGATACGGGTTGCCGTCAACCTGTCTGCCCGGCAGTTCGAAGATCCGGAGCTGGTGGACTATGTGCGTGATGTGCTGGCTGAAACCCAGTTGCCGGCGGAAAGCCTGGAACTTGAGGTGACTGAAAGCATGCTCATGGGCGACATGGAAAGCGTGATCTCAAAGCTGCAGGAGCTCAAAGCGGCAGGTGTGGTGCTGACTATCGATGATTTCGGTTCCGGCTATTCCTCTCTTAGCTACCTCAAGCGACTGCCGGTCGATATCCTCAAGGTGGATCGCCAGTTCGTCAAAGATATCCCGGAAGATCTGAACGACATGGAAATCACCTCTGCCGTCATTGCAGTCGCGCACAAACTCAACCTCAAAGTGGTTGCCGAAGGTGTCGAGGATGAAGACCAGCGCGATTTCCTGATGATCAATCGCTGCGACTATGCTCAGGGCTACCTGTTCAGCAAACCGATTTCACTGGAAGCGCTTTACCCCTACCTGAACCAGAATGACCGTCAAAGCGCCTGAAATAGCGTGATTTGAGAAGCAGGCACTGCCATCCCCCACGAAAACCGCTACACTGTTACGAGTTGTAACGTTGATTTGATCAGGTAGTACAGGAACGTGGTGGTAAGATGTTGAATACGGATATGGTTTCCTATGTAGTCTGGGGCAGCGAAGCCCTGCTCGCCGCGCTGGTAGCGCTGATGCTTTACACCATCGCCCGCAGTCGCAGGCAAGACTGGCAATTTGAACGGGAAAGCGGCATCAGATCACCTGTATTCGCCTCCTCAGCTCCCGCCATTACGGCTGAGGTGGCCGCCGACAGCAAGGCTCAGATCCAGCTGTTCTGGGCAGCGCAGATTCTAGACCTGAAACTCAACCAATTTGACGTGCAGCGTCTGTCTCACCCGGCAATTCAGGAAGAAACCCGCCGCTATCTGGAGGGCGTGGCCGACAGCGTTTCGGACCACTACGGTTTCAATGAGGCTGAGCGCCACAAACTCTCAGGCGCCCTTCAGGACAAGTATGTCGTGCGTAGCAACAATGGCCCCGGCATGCAGAAATTCGATTTACGTGAACCCCGGAAGAGTGGTGACAATCAGAGCTTCCAGAACGGTTACGAAGCCGCAGCCTACTGGATGCAGCACCGCAAGTTCCAGCCGGAATCAAGCCTGCTCAAGGCGATTGAAGCCTGGGGCTTTATCGACTGAGCCTTGCGTGAGGTGCACTGCGTGGCAGTTCAGTGTCCACGCAGGCGCATCTGGTACAGAGCCCGGGACCGCGCCACCTCGTTGCCCCCGGAATCCGTCAAAACACCTTCCAGCACAAACTCCGTCTTACCTAGCGTGTCCACACGGGCTTTCAGTTCAACCCGCTCTCTTTCTGACATCCGGAAAACCACCTCTATGTCGGTTCTGGCCATTTTCAGATAGGTCATTTCGAGAGATTTCAGCACCGGAATATAGTCTGCACCAAAATCAAAAATGGTCATGACACCACCGGGTATTTCGGCCAGCGTGAACAGCGCGCCCGCGTACATGCTGCCAATGTGGTTGCGGTTCCCCTTGAGTGGCATTCGCGCCCGCAACAGGCCGGCCTCCAGTTCTGTGACCTGGAACCCGGTTCGACCGGCGAAGGGAATCGCCAGATAGACCATGCGGTTAACGGGTGCCAGAAGACTTCTACGGGTAAAGCGCCGGACAGCGTTCTCCCCTGCCTGTCTGGGGGGAACGAATTTGGCGTAGCGTGCGATGGCGGCGGTCATTTTGTCAGCCAGACTCATACTTGAGGGACTCTCCTTGGCGGGATGGACAGGATAAAGTGGTTATCAGTATGATGTGGCCAGTTTGTTCTGGCAATCCTTGGCAAACCCCAGACATTAGACAGGAGTACAGGATTGATACGGGTTCTCATCGTTGATGATCACGACCTCGTCAGGGCAGGCCTGTCCCGGATGCTTCGCGATGAAGACGGCATCAGTATCGTCGGTGAGGCCCGTTCGGGAGAGGATGCCGTAGATATGGTACGCAAGCACCCGGTGGATGTGGTGTTGATGGATGTTCGTATGCCGGGCATCGGTGGCATCGAGGCGATGCGCAGGATTCATCGTATTGATGACGGGGTGCGTGTCGTGGCCGTGACGGCCTGCGAGGACGATCCCTTCCCCAGCCGGCTGATGCGGGCCGGGGCATCTGCTTTCCTGACCAAAGGCGCCGACCTCGTCGAGATGGTCAAGGCCATCCGTCTGGTGGTCGCCGGCCAGCGTTACATCAGTCCGGAAATTGCCCAGAAAATGGCCTTGCGGCCCTACTCTGAAGAAGAAGCAGAAGACCCCTTCAAGCAGTTATCGGAACGGGAAATGCAGATCACAATGATGATCGTCAGTTGTCACAAAGTGCAGGACATTTCCGACAAACTCTGCCTGAGCCCCAAAACGGTCAATACTTATCGTTACCGGATTTTTGAAAAACTCAGTGTCTCCAGCGACGTAGAACTCACCCTGCTCGCCATACGACACGGCATGGTCGATACGAATCAACTGGGTGCATAAACAGACTTTCGACGCCAAGCGCTTTCTGAAACAGTTGCCTTCCAAACCGGGCGTCTATCGCATGCTCGATCAGCAGGGCAAGGTTCTTTACGTCGGTAAAGCCAGACAGCTGAAAAACCGTGTCAGCAGCTACTTCCGCAGCAGCGGTCTGTCTGCCAAGACTGCCGCGCTGGTTGAGCGTATTGCGGACATTGAAATCACCATAACCGGCAGTGAATCGGAAGCCTTGATTCTGGAACAGAATCTGATCAAGACCCTTCGTCCCCCTTTCAATATCCTGCTGAGAGATGACAAGTCTTACCCTTATATCTATCTATCCGGGCACCCGGAATACCCTTCGCTGACTTTGCGTCGGTTACGTCACCGCAAAAAGACCGGAAAAGGCCGCTACTTCGGCCCCTATACCAGCGCCTGGGCGGTGCGGGAAAGCCTGGTTTTTCTGCAGAAGATCTTCCAGATCCGGCAGTGCGATGACAGCTTCTTTTCAAACCGTACCCGACCCTGCCTGCAGCACCAGATCGGCCGCTGTAGCGCTCCCTGTGTCAGACAGATAACACCACAGGCCTATGCCGAAGACATGCAACACGCGGCGATGTTTCTGGAGGGGCGTAACCCCGATCTGATCCAGGCTCTCATCGAATCCATGGAGCAGGCCTCGTTGAATCTCGAGTTTGAGAAGGCGGCCCACTTCCGGGACCAGATCAATGCCCTGCGCCGCGTGCAGGAAAACCAGAGCATTGAAGGTACCTCGGTTGATGTCGATGTATTTGCCCTGGCCTGCGAGGCGGGAGAAATCTGCATCCATGCGCTGTATGTGCGTCAGGGCCGGGTAATCGGCAGTAAAAACTTCCAGTTTACTGATCCGCTGGATATCGACACCGAAGAGATCATGAGCAGCTTTCTGGCCCAGTTCTACCTCGGGGACCATTCCGTGTACGGAGCCCCGCGGGAGATTATCTGCCAACCGGTCATAAAGGATGCGGACAGTATTCAGTCGGTATTCAGCCAGACCTTCGACAAACCGGTTCGCGTCAGGAAAGACGTGAAAACGGACCGGGCCGACTGGCTGAAACTGGCAGCCAGCAATGCGCGGCAGTCACTTGATGCGCATCTGAAAACCGAAGAAGCATTGAGGTCTCGCTGGAGACTGTTCTGTGATACGCTCGATATTGAGCAGAGTGCTCACCGGGTAGAGTGCTTTGATATCAGCCATACCTTCGGGGAAAATCCGGTCGGTTCTTGCGTGGTTTTCGGCCCGGAAGGCCCTCTGACGGCTCGTTACCGGCGTTTTTCGATCAGGGATGTCACTGGGGGTGATGACTATGCTGCCATGGAGCAGGCTCTGACCCGGCATTACCGCCGCTTGAAAGAGAGCGAAGAGGGTTTGCCGGATGTGGTCCTGATTGACGGTGGCAAAGGGCAGTTGGGTGTTGCCGAAAAAGTGTTCAGTGAGTTGCAGATTGATGGTGTCTTACTGGTCGGTGTAGCCAAGGGACCTACCCGCAAACCGGGGTGGGAAACCCTGATTATCGGCGAGAGTCACCGGGTGCTAGACTTGCCTGGTGATTCCGCTGTGTTGCATCTTATACAGCAGGTCAGGGATGAAGCCCACCGCTTCGCCATCACCGGGCACCGCAAGCAGCGTAGCAAGGCCAGAAAACAGTCTGTACTGGAAACGCTGCCCGGAATCGGACCGAAACGCCGGAAAGACTTGCTCAACTATTTCGGTAGCCTGAAAAATCTGGAAAAAGCCTCGGTTGAAGAAATTCAGAAGGTGCCCGGAATCAGTGCAGTGATTGCCGAATCGCTTTATGCCGCTTTGCACGAATAAGGAAAGATCATGCAGTTGAACGTGCCTAACATCTTAACGCTCTCTCGAGTGGCGCTGATTCCTATCATTGTTGTGGTTTATTACCTGCCCTTTCAGGATGCCCGTTTTTTCAGCGGGGTTATATTTGCCCTCGCCTGCGCGACCGACTGGCTAGATGGATATCTGGCCCGTCGCCTGAATCAGATGACCCCCCTGGGTGCCTTTCTTGACCCGGTTGCGGACAAAGTCATTGTGGCTGTTGCACTGGCCATGCTGGTGGAAACCTACCACAGCCCGCTTATGACCATCCCGGCCATGGTGATTATCGGTCGGGAAATTGTCATTTCGGCCTTGAGGGAATGGATGGCCGAGATGGGCAAACGGGCCAGCGTAGCCGTCAGTTACGTCGGCAAGGTCAAGACCTTCTGCCAGATGGTTTCGATTACCGGTCTGCTGGCTTTTCCTCAGGACTCCAGTCTCGCAGTCACCTCGGAAGCCTTGTTGTACGTGGCTGCCGCTCTCACTCTCTGGTCTATGTTTGTTTACCTCAAGGCGGCCTGGCCAGCCCTGAACTCCTAGTCCCAGGGCAGCCAGGTTAACAATTTGTAGTCGATATTGATGGTTTTTTGCTCTATTCTGGTGGGCAAATAATAGCCAGGAGTATTGTCATGCCCATTGGAATCGATGCTTCCGTGGCGCCGGTCTCCACCCGCTTTTCTTCGCCGACTCAGGACGCCAGCGAACGGATCAGTTCAGGCTCACGTATCAACAGTGCGCGAGACGACGCATCCGGACTCGCGATCGCCGAACGCTTGGGCCGTGAGATTGACGGGCTCAGCGTGTCTATCCGTAACGCGGGGGATGGCATCTCCCTGACCCAGGTTGCCAGTGGCGGCCTCGATAATTTGCGTGAGGACTTCACCCGCCTGCGCGAGTTGAGCCTGCAGTCTGCCAATGGCGTGCTGAATGACAGCGACAGACAGGCTCTTCAGGAAGAGGCAGACCAGATTCAGGACAACATCCGCCAGACCCTGGAAGACACCTCATTCAACGGCAGGGATCTGTTCCGCAGTGACGAACCCGTGACGCTTCAGACCGGCACTAACGCCGGTGACACCGTGACTCTGGAAACCGATAATCTGGAACAGAATCTTCGAGACCTTGGCGGGCTTTCTCTCCGCATCAGTGATCAGCAGAGTGCTGAGCAGGCGATCACTGCCATTGACGAAAGTCTCGACCGGATTAATTTACTCGATGCCGAGTTCGGTGCAGTCGCAAATCGCCTGGAGAGCGGGATCGAACAGGCTCAGCAGCAACAGGAGAACACAGCCGAATCACGCAGCCGGATTGCCGACGCCGATATCGCTGCCGAGGCCAGCCGACTCGCCGCTGCGGACATTCAGGATCAGGCCCGCCTGGCAGTGCGCGCTCAGGCCAATGCGCAGTCCGAAAGTGTCCTGCGCCTGCTCAGTTAGACAATCACATTTCGGGGTTGACACCCTTCGGCAAAGCAGTAAACTATGCAGCCTCTCAGGTCAGGCATCTCGCCTGTCCTGACACTGCGGGAATAGCTCAGTTGGTAGAGCACAACCTTGCCAAGGTTGGGGTCGCGAGTTCGAGTCTCGTTTCCCGCTCCAAGTTTTCTCCTGGGAAGCAATCCCGTTAGATACTTGAGTTCCTGGATAGGCGCGGTGGCAGAGTGGTTATGCAAACGACTGCAACTCGTTGGACGCCGGTTCGATTCCGACCCGCGCCTCCATTCTCTCAAGTAATCCCCGCCCGGATGGCGAAATTGGTAGACGCAAGGGACTTAAAATCCCTCGGTGGCAACACCGTGCCGGTTCGATTCCGGCTCCGGGCACCACGACCCACACTCCCGAAAACCTGATAACCCCTGCAGAATTTTGTGCACTTCTGTGATCTGACGCTATAGTTTTGTCATATCAGTTGTTTACAGATGTGCGCGATGAGTCATTTCGACCCGCAGAAACTACCCTTCTTTCAACGAGAGCCCACTGCAGATGTGCGGGCTGGACTCGACTTTTTCGGTTTTGCGGTTGAAGCGGCAGCAGATGAAGTATTTCTCATGCAATCCGACTCAAAAATCATGTACGTCAATCAATCCGCCTGTGAGCGACTGGAATACACCCGGGAAGAGCTGACAGGCAAATATGTCTGGGAATGGGACCCTCTTTTTCCCGAAGAGGCCTGGCCGGGTTTCTGGGAAGAATTTACGCGTGCAGGTCATCTCCACTTCGAAACGCAACACCGCAGCAAAAGTGGCGAAGTTTTTCCTGTCGAGGTTCACGCCCATTATTACGAGAATGCGTCAAAAGGCTATCTTCTGGCATTCGTAAACGATCTCACTGAGAAAAAACGCATTCAGGAGCAGCTGGAACAGAATCAGGCGCAACTTGAGGAACAAGTCAGACTGAGAACCGAAGAGCTTGAATGGGCGAACCGTGACCTTGAGATCAAGCGGCAGGAGGCCGAGCAGGTTAGTGAGGCGAAATCACAGTTTCTTTCCGTTATGAGCCATGAGCTACGTACACCCCTGACGTCTATCAAAGGGGGGTTATCCCTGCTGAAAAACCAGGCCGTTACCGAGCCCTGTAAGATGCAGGAAATCATCAATCTCGCTTACAGGAACAGTGAAGTTCTGGAGAAGCTGGTTAATGACACTCTCGATTATGAAAAGTTGCGTCGGGAAGGACTGCCCTTCGTCGACAGTCCGTTTGACATGAGGGACTTGGTCCAGGCCAATATCCGTCAGGTGCAGGGTTATGCGGACCATCACGGCGTACAGATCAAATATGAGGGCTCGAAGCGACAGCCCCTGCTGGTAAATGCTGATGAAATTCGCCTGTCGCAAGTGATATTCAACCTGTTGTCCAACGCCATCAAATATTCGCCGCAACAGGGGATTGTCCAGGTTCGGGTTCTTGAGAAGCCGCATCAACGGATTCACGTGGGTTTTCAGGACAGCGGTCCTGGCATTCCGACAGAGCAACGCCACAGACTATTCCAGTTGTTCTCCCAGTTGGACAGCTCTGACAGTCGGGAGAAAGGCGGCACGGGTCTGGGGTTGGCCATTTCGAAAGGCATCATTGATCACTATGACGGGCTTATCGCTTGTAAAAGCCCCCCCGGGCAGGGTGCCTACTTCTATTTTGAGCTGACCGGGCTGACCAGTTAACGACGGAATTACACCGCTTCAGGCCAGAGAATCACGGCCGTTCGTAGCTGGTCACGGCCAAAAGCCGCCATCTTGTGAAAGTCATCCCGGGCAATGGGAATGTGCTGACAGTCCAGAGCCGTCTGACTGCCCTCGGCTGGGTCCGGATCATGAACATACAGACATTCCTCATCAATGGCTGTCACAAAAACCCAGTGGGGTGCGCGTTTGCTGTCGAGCCGGTAGGTACTGATTAGCACTAGAACAGCGGCTCCCTGCGCCAGCCACTCGGCGATAAGGCTCTGTGTCAGCTCAGCCTCGTGGATTTCCAGACCGCTTTCACGGGCTTCTTCCCGGAACTGCTGGTCCACCAGACGCATGATCTGTTTTTTATCTGCTGAACGCA
>JAUIAZ010000258.1 GCA_030427465.1 Gammaproteobacteria bacterium
TTCACTGCCGGCTCAGTTACCGGGTACTGAGTACCTCATCAGGGTCAACGTGATTTATGCCGGGTACGACCGGGAACTGTTGGCCAGGGTTCATGTCGTACGGAATATTTTTCAGACCTCTGATTTTCAGGCGGAGCTGAAGGTGCTGAAAAGCTCGCCGGAAGACCGGGAGTTTCTCAGCCAATACGCCAAAGACCAGATCTAGCAGCCAGCTCCGCCGTGTCGGGCTGGCCGCCAGCAGGCAAGTTCCAGCGAACGTTATTCCGCCAGACTTCCCATATGATTCAGGGTCCGGATCAACTGACAGACATAACTCATCTCATTGTCATACCAGGAAACCACCCTCACCTCATAGATCTTGGTCCCACAACGCTGGGCGAGTGTCTGGGTGGCATCAAACAGGGAGCCATGGCTCATGCCGATGATATCACTGGAAACCAGTTCTTCCTCGGTATAACCAAAAGACTCGTCTGCGGCCTTCTTCATCGCTTCATTGATGCCTTCCACGCTGACTGTTTCGCTGTCATCTTTCAGGGTGGCGTCCAGAATGGTGATGGACCCGGTGGGAACCGGAACACGCTGGGCTGAACCAATGAGCTTACCGTCCAGTTCAGGAATCACCAGACCAATCGCCTTGGCCGCACCCGTGGAGTTGGGGACGATATTGATCGCACCGGCACGGGCGCGCCGGAAATCGCCCTTCCGGTGAGGGCCATCAATGATCATCTGGTCCCCGGTGTAGGCGTGAATGGTGGTCATGAACCCGGTTCTGACTTCCCGGTAGTCGTTCAGTGCCTTGGCCATGGGAGCCAGACAGTTGGTGGTGCAGGAAGCACCGGAAACAATGGTGTCCTCATTCTTCAGTGTCTGATGGTTAACACCATACACAATGGTCGGCAGGTCTTTGCCTGCAGGGGCAGAAATCAGAACCTTTTTGGCTCCGGCATCAATGTGCGCCTGACTCTTGGCTTTCGAGCAGAAAAAGCCGGTACACTCCAGAACAATATCGACACCATAGCTTCCCCAGGGCAGCTTGCTCGGATCAGGCTCTTTGTGTACCCGGATGCGTTTGCCGTCAACGATCAGTGAGTCTTCATCACTTTCAACGGTATGACCTGTGAATGGCCCCTGAACACTGTCGTACTTCAGGAGCTGGGCAAGCATCCGGGGTTCCGTCAGGTCATTGATGGCCACGACTTCAAAACGGTCATCCCCAAAAATTTTCCGGAAAGTGAGCTTTCCGATCCGTCCAAACCCGTTAATTGCAACTTTGAGCATAGTAATTCCCCCTGTTATTAGTAGGATCAGGTGAGCGTTAGGAAG
Source organism: Gammaproteobacteria bacterium (assembly GCA_030427465.1). Taxonomy (GTDB): domain Bacteria; phylum Pseudomonadota; class Gammaproteobacteria; order Pseudomonadales; family Oleiphilaceae; genus JADJWY01. Next base: position 1,324 of record JAUIAZ010000258.1, read on the forward strand.
TCAGCAGTTTCAGCAGCCCTGTAACAAAAAGACTAACACGAAAAAACCCGTGTATTCCCTCCCCATAGGGATAATATTCCATGCTTTTGTTTACGCTTTATTAATCAGGGTCAAGTTTGTTGGCTGCGCGGAAAAGAATGGCTGGCCGGGAACTTTGCGAAACAGGCCTTGTCAGAAACGGTAACCGCAATCACATCGGGTTTCAGTGGATTATGAATTACAACATTTTCAAAACCTGCCTATTTCTTGTGCTGGTTATCGTTGGTATACAGTCTAAGGCCGAACAACTACCAGACGCTCCGGCAGCGCCGCAGATCTTTCTGTTTTCACAGCCTTACTGCCCCGGCTGCGAAGCTGCCAAGGCATATTTCAAGTCAAACCAGCTGGCCTATACAGAATTTGATATTACCGCTGACGCCAGGGCCCGGACGGCTTTCCAGCAACTCGGTGCCCGGGGTACGCCGTTTCTGCTGGTTAACGGCAAGCGCCTCCAAGGCTTTCACCCGGTTATGATTGACACAGCAATACAAGCCGGTAAACCCTGATTGGTTCTGGGTCCTGCAAGAATCGGATGGACAGGTTCGCGCTGAATCCGTTCTCATGGGTAAACTGTTTTCCACCCTGAGGAGTGCCTGATGTCAGCAAAAAATGCCGCAGCGAAGGAACTACTGGACCGACTGGTGGCAGTCGCCCGCTACATTGAAGCCAATGCGGCAGAGCGCCACACGCTGGAAAGCCTTGCGCCACGCGCCGGCCTTTCTCCGGCACAGCTGCAGCGTCGCTTTAAAGCGGCGTTCGGCGTAACACCCAAGGCCTATCAGGAAGGGATTCGGCTGGATCACCTGAAAAAAGCGCTGCGTGCTGAAGAGGGAGTCACCGAGGCGATTTTCAGTGCCGGTTATGGTTCGATCAGCCGGGTCTACGGGGAATCCAGACGCCAGATGGGCATGCGTCCCGAGAGTTACCGCAAGGGTGCCGAAGGGGAGCACATAGCCTACGCCACCCGGGAAACCTCACTCGGACTACTACTCATGGCCGCCACCCAAAAAGGCGTATGCTTTGTCCAGTTCGGTGAGGATGAGGCAACCCTGCACCAGATGTTGCGCGAAGAGTTCCCGAAAGCCGTGCTCTCCCCCTCCCCGGCCCAGCCAGCTGAAAGCCCGCCCTCACCAAAAGGGGCTTCTGATGAAATGGCGGCAAATGCCCTGGACCACTGGATTCAGGCTCTCGACTCCCATATCAGCGACCACAGCCCGAAACCGGATATCCCACTGGACATGCAGGGTACGGCCCACCAGATCAAAGTCTGGAACTTCCTGCTGTCCGTCAGAGAAGGTGAAACGCTGAGTTACCGCGAGCTGGCTGAGCGCACCGGTAACCCCAAAGCAGCGCGCGCGGTTGCCTCCGCCTGTGCGAAAAACCGGATTGCGGTTCTCATTCCTTGCCACAGGGTGTTGCGGGGGGACGGCAGTCTGGGAGGCTATCGCTGGGGACTCGGCCGAAAAAAGACGCTGCTGGAAGCGGAAAAGAGGCTGTCTGGGCAGTAAGCCGGGATTCATGCTCAGGCTTAACTGCCCATTGGGCTATAGGTTTAGTCTGTCAATTCGATCTGGTTGACCTGGAAGAGGGAAGTGCTTCCGCTGACCTCATTACCCACTACGAGCAAGGCTTCGCCATTGGGGCTATCCGCCGCCGGTACAAAAGCAAAACCTTCTGGCCCCAGGTCTCCGGTTGCCGGGTTGTAGATCGGGTCAGCCCCGATGTCATCCGGATCACAGCTGCCATCGTCCGCATTGGTGCAGGCGTCCACACTCAGATCCCGTGGGTTGATGTACTGAACGAACTGGGGCGCTTCCGGGTTAGAGATATTGTAAACCATCACACCGCCAACTCGTGCCAGACCGATGAAGGCGTAGGTCTGGCCGCCAAGGGTGCCGAGAATGACCGCTTCCGGTTCGGGCCCCTTGTCATCACTGCGGTTGTCACCTTCTGAACCATCGTTGCTGGCATTGAAACCATCTCCAAGCCGCTGTGCTGTAATGCGTTCAAAGTCGTCACCACTGTCATAGACCTGACGGCCATCGCGGGTATCCCAGATTGAGAAGGAACGCCCCCCATAGGCATAGATGGTGGAGTACTCACAACCTGAGGTACTACCATCCACACGAGAGTTATCGGTACACCCGACGCCGGCGGGATCAAAGCCCAGACTTGAGGTAAAGCGCAGGCGTCCGAGGTTTTCATTGTCATCCAGGTTGCCGTTCACAGCGAACAGTCCGTTCGGATCGATATTCAGTGTGCCATTGAGCTCACCGGCATCAGTAATGTCTCCGACACGGTATTCTTCGCTGTACGCATCGTAATCCCGGGCATCCCCTTCGTTGGCTGTCACCAGATAGGTCACGCCGTTGTATTCATAGGCTGCGATCGCGTCCGGCTGATACATCCCCAGCACGGGCCAGGGGCGGATATTGATCCTGTCATCACGGTTACTGGCGTCAAAGCCATTCCCGGTGACACCAAAGTTTTTGAATCCAAGAGCCCAGATGGAATCAACCTCCCCATTGACCAGGTCCACTTCTGCGATGGCATTGTTTTCCTGAAGCGCTACCCAGGCGGTTTGACTGTCACTGGAAATCGCAATGTACTCAGGCTCGAGATCCTGAGCCACGCTGGCACCGGGCCCGAAAACCCGTACAGCAGGGGGCAAGGGTTTAGAGCCGCCAGCATTAAACTCGGTGAAGGTCGCGGTCGTCACATCAGAAGCCACCAGGCCGGATACGCCACCACACCCTCATGAACCGCTACACTGTTGGCCGCGCCCAGCGCGGAAGCATCTGCCAGTGCCGGTACCGCTGCAGCAACGTCCGCAGCCACCGTGAGTGATCGTGCCAATGTCGGCGTGGAAGGGCTGGCGACATCCAGCACGTCAACCTGGCCAGACTGTGCGTTCACGACGAACACCTGGCGGGTACGGGCATCGTAAGCCACGATTTCAGCAGCACTTTCATCAAAAGTGTTGGTGGCATAGCGGCCCAGAAACTCCAGTGCCACAGTACTCTGACTGGCATCCTGTCCGTCGTCTCCATCGTCGCCACTACAGGCAACCAGTGAAGATACAGCGATGCCCAGAAGGAGGGGCTTGACGGCTACAGCCGCATAACGCGGGGTCATAATTTACTCCTGACTTGTCTTGTTGGATAACCCCTCACCGTAATCAGAAGTTGTTGCAGTCTTGTGACAGGCACCGGAGCGCCCGGCTGCACCGGGTACCCTCCACAAAAAAACTCATTCGAAAGAGTGGTTTTTAAAGCCTGAGTTGGCATTTTCAGGGTCTGCCGGCTGCATAAGGCCAGCAGCTCTGAGATAGTTCACCCAGAACAATTTCAATGGAAACGGGCCCTTTCAAATGGAATTTGAAGCCGAACTGGCCAGGCTCTTCGCCTTGACCACGGAAACACCGGAATGCTTCAGGCAGCACATTGCGTTCCTGTTTGGCTGCTCTAAAGTCTGTCTGCGTCCGGCTGGCTCTCAGGCACAGGTAGTGAATCCAAGCTGCGCTATCCACTACAGGACCGGTGCCTCCTCCCTTCCGGACTGCCAGCTTTCCCTTCACTTTGCCGATGAGCGCGCGACCGTGGCGGCCCGGGCCAGGATGGCCTCTTTTTCAGCAACCGGACCGCTCATAGAAGATCTGTTACTAGAGGCCACCCGGATTTTTCTGGCGTTGAAGTCGGAGGAATTGGCCACTTGGGCTGAGCAGACCATACTGGACAGTTGCCCGGTGGCATTATCAGCAGTCAATGCCCGACGACAGCTGCGGTATCAGAACGGGGCATTCCGGC
>JAUIAZ010000259.1 GCA_030427465.1 Gammaproteobacteria bacterium
TGCAGGTACCCTTCCGGCACCAGTTCCATGCGGGCATACAGCGAGCCCGCCGGTCTCGCCAGTGGTGACAACAACGCCGCTACGGTGAGGTCAGCTGCGGTAAAGCGTCCGGCAACAAAATACTTGCGCTGGCCCAAACGTTTTTCCAGTTCATCCAGCGCTGCTGCTACCCGGTCCAGACTCTTCCGATAGCCCTTCCCATCGATTCTCATGCCTTTACGCATGGCCAGCTTGAGGGCCGGAAAACCGACTTTCAGTCCGGTCAGGCCCAGCCCTTTCTGCCCCTCCCCGAGCAAGGTCACACTGCTGCGTTTATCCTGAAGAATATGGTAGTAGCATATCCTGCGCACGTGCGGACCTATTTCGCGGTCGGCAAATTCCATGATTTCCTGTATCTCAGCATTCACCTGCTCTGACCCGGCGAAAAGGGCTCTTCGCTCGGGCCATTGGGCTTCCAGGTAGGCCAGTATTTCAGTGGAACCGCTGATAACACTGACACCGTGGCGGAGTGCCGGCACCTTGGTTTGCCGGGATACCCGAAGCATCACAGGAATATGTGCCAGAGGAATCAGGTTGGAAACCTCGAAGGCCAGCCCTTTGTAATCCAGTGCCCATCGCACCTTCTCACAATAATGGGACACAGGAAACTGATACAGTACCAGCTCACTCACAGATGGAACCCTCCAGACAACCGCGGATAAACCGGGTCAACAGTTGCTCAGGCACCGGCGCCGGATGCGGGCCCAGATGGTTGATCACTTCGGCAGGCAGGTCTTTGCCAAAAGCGGAAAGATATTCGCTCATGATGGATTCACTGAACTCGGGATGAAACTGTACGCCCCAGGCTTTGGGGGCAAATCGGATCGCCTGATGTGACACCCTGGCACTGCGGGCCAGATTAACCGCCCCGTCCGGCAGACCGAGTACACTCTGGCTGTGCGTGAGGTGAGCGTAAAAGGAGGCTGGCAGGCCCGAAAAAAGCCAGTCATCCTGGCAGGCACCGCTGTGCAGCTCAACCAGAAGGGAGCCAATTTCTCGCCCCCCGGGCTGATAGTCAACTTCACCACCGAGCGCGTGGGCCAACAATTGGTGGCCGTAGCAGACACCCAGAACGGGTACCCCTTCCCTGACACGTGCCGCCAGCCAGGCACCCAAGGATTCGGACCAGCCAGCACGATCCGTCACCATGGCCGGAGATCCAGTCACCAGAATACCGCAGTAACCCGTCTTCGCCTCCTGCTGGCGCTCGTTATGGGCATTCCAGACTTCCGCCACGCCCCCCAGGGAAACCACGGGCTGCTCAAACCAGGCATCAAAGTCACCGTGTCTGGATCTGATGTCGGGGAATGTATCACCGCACTTGATGATCAGCATCCGGTTGTTTCGCGGCATAAGTCCCCACAAATCATAATACTAGGACGAAAAAACAAAGATCGCATGAACTTTACAGGAAAGCAAAGACTGTATACATTTATAGCACTGTATATTAAACCAAGGAAAAACACCTGATGATCAAATTGACTGCACGGCAGCAAGAGGTTCTGAATCTGATCAAGGAGCATATTCAGGAAACCGGTTACCCCCCCACCCGTGCAGAAATTGCCGAAAAACTTGGCTTTCGCTCGGCCAATGCCGCTGAGGAGCACCTGAAGGCCCTGGCGCGCAAAGGCGCAATTGAAATGGTGGCTGGCGCCTCCAGAGGCATTCGTCTGCCGGACCAGGGACAGGAACCGGAAGGACTGCCGGTAATCGGTCAGGTAGCAGCCGGCTCCCCTTTGCTGGCCACTGAAAATATCGAAATGCACTGCCCGGTATCCCGTGACTTTTTCAGCCCCCGCGCAGATTACCTGCTGAGAGTCAAAGGAATGAGCATGAAGGATGTGGGCATTCTGGATGGCGACCTGCTGGCCGTACACCGTACGACTGAAGTCCGGAACGGGCAGATCATCGTTGCCCGCGTGGGAGAGGATGTCACGGTAAAGCGGCTGAAACAGGAGGGGAAAACGGTCTGGTTGCTGGCAGAGAACGAGGAGTTTGAAGCGATTGAAGTGAATACGGAGGAAGAGCAGTTCGCGATTGAAGGCCTGTCTGTCGGGGTTATCCGGAGGTAAGCCCCTCACGGCAACTGCCACGACAGTTGCCCTCCACTACTGACAATGCCTGGCGACAGACTCTTTGAAGACCGCCAGGCAACCTGATTTTTGGTGGAGATCAGTGAATGGTGGTGGGTTTCTGCTCTTCTTCCTCAGCCTGTATACGATCCTGACGGATGTTTTCCACGGCCTTCACGGCAGCACCAATCATGGCCTTGGCGACGGAAACGTCCTTGTCTCCCAGGAAGGCCTTGGCTTCCTGGCTGAAACTGATTTTCAGAAGGTGCTCACCGGCATCACCGGCCGGTTGCAGCGCATAGTCACCATTCGGTAACTGAACTATTTCAAATACGCCTGTACTCATAAATCTACCCCATAACAGCCGTTAATTAATTCTGCTGGTTGGTTTCGCGAAGCAGTTCGAGAAAACCCTTCATTTCAGCAATCACGCGGGTCCAGTCAGTCACGCTGGCAGTGGACCCGATGATACTCGCATCAGTGATCGGTCTGCCGGCCGCACCCGGACGGTTCAGCCCCTGCACCCCATGGTCAAGCTCATGAAGCCAGGAACCGGGTTGCCGTTCCAGCGCCTGCAGCCGCTGCGTCCATTCCGTTTCATAACCAGTTTGTTCAACCAACTCAGCGAGCGAACCCACCCGAGCTTTCAGCCGGCGGGTTGCAGCCAATTCATTCAGCAAACCCTGATAAGCCAGACCAAGCAGTGCGATGGCACCTTCTTCCTGAGCAATCCGGTCAGGCGCAGCCTCTGCCCGGGCAGATAAGTGAAACAGTCTGGAGGCCAGAAACAGTTTCTGATTGGTATAACTGATTGCTTCGCTCACTCAGCTTCCTGTCAGTAGATATGGAGGCATCTTACCCTGAATCAAGGGGCCTTGTCTGCTAATCGCATCGTTCAGGAAGCGTTGGCAGCGTAATCTGAAAATCTGCGTCTATACTCTAAAGGATAGTCTTACCATGCACTTATCGTCATAACAGGAACGCAGCATGAAAAAGCTTTTGGCAAATCTCGCAACGACAGCAGCGGTTACTGTCGGGCTCGCAGCCACCCCGCTCTCGTGGGCCAAGGTCAGCCCTGAGCAGGCTGCCCGTCTTGAAAGAGACCTGACTCCCGTCGGCGCGGAGCGCATCGGAAATGCGGATGGCTCCATACCGGCATGGGAAGGCGGGCTGCAGTCTCCTCCTCCGGGATATGACCCGGAAAAGTGGCACGTCAATCCTTATTCCAGCGATACAGCCGTGCTGACCATCAATGCCAGTAATTTCAGTGCCCACAAAGACCTGCTCACCGAAGGCCATAGGGCCATGTTCGCCACCTATCCCGACTCCTACGTAATGAAGATATACCCGACCCGCCGCTCAGCGAGTTACCCCAAGAAGGTTTACGAGGCCCTGAAGTACAATGCCACGAATGCAACGCTTCAGGAACGGGGCACCGGTGTCAGAAACTCGAGAATGACGAGCCCCTTCCCGATCCCACAGAGCGGGGTTGAGGTCATCTGGAATCATATCCTGAGATACCGGGGCAGGGAGGCGGCTTTCCGCTCTTCCTTTGGTATCGTAGAAACCAGCGGTGCGTATTCCCTGGTAACGCTCGACTATAACTATCTGTTTGTCTACGCCCAGCCTGATGTAGACCTGGCCAAAATCGAGAACAAGATCTTCTACCTGAAAACAGCTGCTGTTGCCCCCCCAAAGCTGGCTGGTTCAATGAATCTCGTTCATGAAACACTCGACCAGGTGCGCTCGCCAAGACAGGCATGGCGCTACGAAGCGGGGCAAAGACGACTGCGTCGTGCTCCCCAAATGGACTATGAATCCGAAGTGCCAAACAGTAACGGCACCCGTACGGTTGACCAGGTCGACATGTATAACGGTGCACCGGATCAATATGAGTGGGATTTGGTCGGTAAGCAGGAGTTGTATGTACCCTACAACGCATACTCTCTGAATGCCGGCGGCCTGAAACCCGAGGAAATCATCCGACCAGGGCACATAAACCAGGAATTGGCTCGCTACGAGCGACATCGCGTGTGGGTGGTTGAAGGTCGTCTGCGGACCGGCCTGAGTCATCTCTACCACAAACGCCGCATGTATTTTGATGAGGACAGCTGGCACATTCTGGTGACAGAAGACTACGATGACTCCAACAAACTGTGGCGTGTGAGCGAAGCCCACACCATCAACTACTATCAGGAGCCAGCCGTCTGGACGACCCTGGAAACCATATACGACATTCAGAACCGTCGTTATATGGTGGATGGTCTGGACAATGAGGAAGATGCACGGGACTTCAACCCCGACTTCAGCGAAGGCGATTTTTCACCGGCAACCGTACGCCGGGAAGCCCGGCGATGAGTCGTTAACTTCGGCTTCGGGATTGAAGCGTCCGGCAAAAAAAAGCCACGCAATTGCGTGGCTTTTTGTTTTGTTTGGCTAACGTGAGCCAACCAACTGGTGCCAGGTCTGCTCAGGCGTTCTCGGAAAGCTCCAGCAACAGCTTGTTCAGACGCGTGACATAAGACGCAGGCTCTTTAAGAGGCTCTCCTCCGGCCAGGCGTGCCTGATCAAGCAGTACTCTTGCCAGGTCTTCAAAGCGAGGGCCCTGGGTCTGCTCCAGTCGCTTCAGCAAGGGATGCGTAATATTGACTTCAAAGATCGGCTTGGTTTCGGGCACTTTCTGTCCCGCCGCTTCCATGATCTTCCGCATCTGCAACCCCATGTCGTGGTCGTTCACCACGAGACAGGCCGGAGAATCTGTCAGGCGGTGCGTTACACGCACGTCCTGCACTTCCTCTTTCAGCAGTTGCTTCAGTCGCTCCAGCAATGGCTCGGCTTCTTTTTCTGCTTCTTCCTTGGCAGCTTTTTCCTCTTCGGATTCTGACGCGTCGAGATCCAGTGCGCCTTTGGTAACATCTTGGAAAGACTTGCCCTCATACTCATTGAGGTAGCTCATCATCCACTCGTCTATGCGATCATGAAGAATCAGCACTTCAATGTCCTTCTTGCGGAACACTTCCAGATGCGGGCTGGAGAG
>JAUIAZ010000260.1 GCA_030427465.1 Gammaproteobacteria bacterium
CAGCTGCTACCGGGCCGGAGATATCCATCTCGGTGGCGCCGGTGAAACGACGGTTGTGACTGTCATTCGGAACCACTTCCCAGACGCCGTTAACGAGCTGGATACGAACTACAGTCACACCGTGCGCGTTGATTTCCTTGCGGATCTCTTCGGCACTGTTGCGCAGGCCAGTCACGCCATCACGTGTGGCGCCTGCCGGGTGCAGTGCATCCTGATCAATGTACTCGTGGTTGATGCACAGCAGACCGTCGGTTTCTTCGTCATTCAGCGGGAAGAAGTGCATGCCATCATGGTGCATACCCACAGAGTTCGCCTGGTCTTCCGCCGTGTTGCTACCGTCAGACTGCCAGTCATTGGCCGTGCTGTTCAAGGGAGTACCCCAGGGCGCCAGTACGGCTGCGGTGTAACCCGAAGCAACAGTGACTGCATCCGTCAGGGAGCCGGGAATCGATTCAAAGTTCAGGGTAGAGGCACTCTGCGCCGGATCATTGTCATCGTCATCATCACTGCAGCCGGTCAGGCCGACAGAGGCGAAGAGACCAAGGGCTGCCATACCGGCACCCCCCTTGACCAGGGAACGGCGGCTCATGGCCGCATTCAGAATATCGGAAAAGGGAGCATTCGGGCTCCGGTTCAGTTTACGTGGGTCAAAAGTAGCCTTGCTCATTGGGTGAGACTCCAGGATTTTATACTAATGGAAATCTGCCAGTTACGGGTCAGAAGGAGGGTTCCAAAAGCCACCCTAGCCAGACTTTTTGAAAGTTTGATTACACCGCTGTGACACGCTGATTAAATTTCCGGAGCCCTAGAAACCCGCTCGGAATCAGGTACAATCGACGGGATATGTACTTTTTGAGGAATAACTAATGGGTATCTCGTTGTGGCAGCTTCTCATCGTTTTGGTGATCGTGCTGCTGTTGTTTGGTACCAAACGACTGAAGAATATCGGTGGCGATCTCGGTGGCGCGATCAAGGGCTTCAAGAAAGCCATGAACGATGACGAAAGCAAGAAGGAAGAGCCCAAGCCGCTGGAAAAGCCCATCAATCAGCAGGCCACGCGGGTCGATGAGCCAGCCAACAAGACCGAAAGCCAGCCACCCAAAGACAGCTGAGCGCACCGATGTTTGATATCGGATTTCTTGAACTTGCGCTGATCGCGCTGGTTTCCCTTCTGGTGCTCGGCCCGGAGCGTTTGCCGGTCGCCGCACGCAAGGTGGGGCTTTGGGTGGGCCGTATCAGGCGCTTCACTTCGAACATGAGCCAGGAGATCGATCGTCAGCTGAAGGCCGAAGAACTGCGCGAGAAGCTGATGCGGGAAGGAGACACCCTCGGCGTTGAGAAAATCCAGGGAACTGTCCGGGATGCCCTGAAAGAGGCCGACGACTTCAAACACCTGGTCAATCAGGATGTCAGCAAGGGCGCCGGCAAGGTCGCAGAAAAGGCCCTGCAACCCGCGAGTGCTGAGCCCTCCCCGGCACCGGAACCTGCTGCAAGTGAACCCGTAAACACAGACCCCGCGATCACCGACAAGAAGCCCTCATGAGCGCCCCGGAACAACCTCTCATAGAACACCTGGTCGAGCTGCGAGACCGCCTGCTGCGGGCCGTACTGGCAACGTTGGTTTTCTTTATTCCCCTGTATATTTTTGCCAACCCGATCTACAGTTTTGTGGCGGAACCGCTGATGTCGGCTCTGCCGACCGGGGCCACCATGATCGCCACACAGGTCGCCTCCCCGTTTCTTGCGCCCTTCAAACTGAGTCTGGTACTGGCCATGTTCATGGCCATGCCCTACATCCTGTATCAGGTCTGGAGCTTCATCGCACCGGCCCTGTATGAGCAGGAACGCCGGATCGCCATTCCTCTGCTCCTGAGCAGCATTTTCCTGTTTTATTTCGGTATCCTGTTCGCCTATTACGTGGTCTTCCCGCTGGCCTTCGCCTTCTTCGCCAGCGCCAGCCCGGATGGCGTCTCCATGATGACCGACATCAACAGCTATCTGGACTTTGTCCTGAAACTGTTTTTTGCCTTTGGACTCGCCTTTGAAATTCCCGTTGCCACCTATCTGATGTGCAAGGCAGGGCTGACCTCCTACGACTCGTTGGTGGAAAAGCGGCCCTATGTGCTGGTCGGCTGCTTTGTGGTCGGTATGCTGATGACGCCGCCTGATGTGATTTCCCAGACCCTGCTGGCAGTGCCCATGATGTTGCTGTTTGAAGCCGGTCTGTTCTTCTGTCGCGGCATCAAAGCGTCAGAGCGGGCCGGCGACTCGCCAGACTCTCCGGCCGCCTCATGAATCTGCTGCTGTGCCGGCCAGAGCACTGTCAGGATGGAGAGATCCAGGCCAGTGAGCGCCAGACGCGGCATCTGCAGACAACCCTGATGGCCAAACCGGGAGACACCATCCGCGTTGGCCTGCTCGAAGGTAAGCGGGGACAGGCTACGCTGCTTTCCTACAAAGGCAATCACGCCAGACTCCGCGTTGAGCACCTGTCAGAAGAGCCGCCCGCCAAACTGAACCTCACCCTGTTGATGGCCATGCCGCGTCCCAAAGCCTTCCGTCGGATCCTTCAGGCGGTTGTCGCGCTGGGTGTCGACCGTCTGATTCTGATCAACAGTTACCGGGTGGAAAAAAGCTACTGGCAAACGCCGTGGCTGCAGCCTGACTCACTGGAAGAGAACATCCAGCTCGGTCTGGAACAGTCCGGCGACACCCGATCCCCGGATATCCTGATCCGCAAACGCTTCAAACCCTTTGTGGAAGATGAGTTACCGACCCTAAGTGAAGGAGTTGAGTGCCTGCTCGCCCATCCGGGACCGGTGCACGAAAAGCACTGCATTAACCGTCATCAGGCTCAGATGCTGGCTGTCGGCCCCGAAGGTGGCTTCATTCCCTATGAAATCGAAAAGCTCTGCGAATCCGGCTTTCGTATCCACAGTCTGGGGCCCCGCATTCTGCGCGTAGATACCGCCATCAGTGCGCTGATTGGGCAGCTCTATTTGTGACTTTTCTACTGACACAGCAGCTCGTCAACCAATAAACCTCAATACGGCACTTGCCAGGCTCACTGCAAGCATCGGGGCCAAGAAGCCTTGCTGGTATGGAGATCTGATCCAGCCCACCTACGTTGGCCAGCATACCAGCAGGCCGAACGAGGAAAAGCTGGTGGATTCCCGGTGGATTATTTGCCTTTTTTCCAGGCAAATTTTTTGAAGGGTTCGTCAATTGGCGTGTCTGCGATGTGGTTGATGTAATTGCTCATCACCTTTTGCGCCAGAACCAGAATCACCTCCAGAACCTGACGATTATTATAACCGGCATTATGAAAGGCATCCAAATCCTCGCTGTTGACCTCACCCCGCTTACGGGTAACCGCCAATGTGAAAGTCCTCAGTGCCTCGAGCTTTTCGCTGGGCAGGGGGGTTTCATCACGCAGTGCATCAATGATGGCGTCGGACACTTTCATATTCTTGGCAATGCCGGTGTGGGCGGGAACGCAGTAGTGGCAGGCATGCTCCACGTTGATGGTCTGCCAGACAACGGTAGTCTCATCAGGGTCAAAGCTGGATTCCAGAACCAGTTCGTGCAGCTTCTGATACCCGTCCAGTACACCGGGAGCTTCAGCCATAACGGCATGTAAAGCCGGGATCATACCAAACGCCTTCTGTGATTTTTCCAGCAATGGCCTGGATTTTTCTGGTGCGGAATCTTTGTCATGCAAAATTAAGTCAGACATTTTACGCTCCTGGGTGCTTTCAATATTTAACGCTTCCGCGCTTCGGATTTTTGAGTGCTTGCTCAAATGAACCACAACCCTAACTATAATTGAGCAATCATTCAAGATATAATTGAATAATCACTCAATTTTAATGAAGCGCGCGGATGAGAGCGATGTTATGGCCAGACATGCCCGCTATGATCGACACAGCACTTTGAAAAAAGCCATTACTCTGTTCTGGGAGCGGGGTTACCACGGTAGTTCCCTGAAACAGATCGAACAGGCTCTGGACATGCGACCCGGTAGCATTTACGCCACCTTCGGCAGTAAGGACGGGTTGTTTTCTGAGGCCCTGGCAACTTATGCCGAGCAGGTCAGTCAGGAACTTCAGTCTTATCTGAATGCTACTGACTCTATTGTCGAGGGTTTACAATCCTATCTGCGCGGCATTGCCCAGACCCAAAACGATCTTGATGGACAGCCCGCCAGGGCCTGCATGATTGTGAAGACGCTACTGGAGTCCAGCAATACCCACCCTTCACTGGCACAACAGGCGAGGCAGATTCTGGTGAAAATCCAGGAGGTTTTGCGAGAAGCGCTGGAGGTGGCCAAAGGCCGGGGAGAGCTGCCGGCAAGTACAGACTCCCGGCGTCTCGCCCGCCTGCTGCAGGCGCAGATTATCGGCATTCGCTCAATCGCCGAGAGCGACCTGGCACCGCACGATCTGTCAGATTTGGGGGACGATGCTGCGAGTATTCTGGAGGCCTACCGATTGCCTCACAACCCCAGATCCGACAACCCCGGATGATCTTCCGGCCTTGGCCCCGGCGGCCAGTGGAAAAGGCGCTCGTCCTCGTCGATGGGCACATCATTAATGCTGGCGTGGCGTGTCTGCATCAGACCGTTCTCGGCAAACTGCCAGTTCTCATTACCGTAAGCGCGATACCATTGTCCCTGTTCATCGTGCCACTCGTAGGCGAAGCGAACCGCAATCCGGTCTGTGCCATGGGCCCAGATTTCCTTGATCAAACGGTAGCCATTTTCTTTGGCCCACTTGCGGGTCAGAAAGGCTCTGACTTCTTCCCGACCGTTCAGAAACTCGCTGCGGTTGCGCTAGCGTGTATCTGCGGTATAGGCCATCGACACTTTCTCCGGGTCGCGGGTGTTCCAGGCATCTTCCGCCTTGCGGACTTTCTGCACAGCGTCGTCATAACTGAATGGGGGGAAAGGTGGGCGTGACTCTGACATGGTATCTCCTGATGGGTGAAATACAGGGCGAGATAACGAATAAAACTATTGGCGCAAAAAAGACCCCGGCTGGAAACCGGGGCTTTATCGACTACCAGGACTTGTAAGGCAAGAATTTTCCGTTCAGCGTCAGTAACACACGGTCGCCTTTGGGGTCCTCAATTTTGTCCACTTCCA
>JAUIAZ010000261.1 GCA_030427465.1 Gammaproteobacteria bacterium
CCGTACCTTGCTCTGGTCAGTCGACCGGCAGCTGGCACCGCCTCTGGATTTCGAAAGAATGCCGCAGCCCATTGCCATGGCCATGGTTCTGTTGCGCAAGCACCTGTCTCTGTTCCTGCCCGCGCCTATGCGCGCTGATCTCGAGAGCCTGTTTGACCAGGCGGAAGAGCGACTCATGCGCTCTGAGCGCAAACTCTCTGCCCGGCACCATCGTCGCTGGCGCGATGCGGTAGCCTTTTTTCAACGGGGTCAGACCCTGCGTATGCCAGAGTTCCCGGCCGATGTTCTGGATGCCATTTACCAGGCCATCGTGACGGAAAAGCAGGTTGAACTGCATTACAGCAGTGGCAAGACGTACCGGGTCACGCCTCTGGGGGTCGCTTGCCTGTTGCCGAAACTCTACCTGATCGCGCGCAACGAAAACTCAGAGATGCGGCATTTCCTGCTCAGCCGGATCCGCTACTGCGAGGTAATCAGCCGTTCAGCGCTGCCCTCGGGTGATTTTGTGCTGACGGATTATCTGGAGCAGGGTGGCATGGAACTGCGCCTGGCGGGGATGCCGGAGGACGCCGGTAAAGTGCTTATTCGCATTCGCGACGGCGAGAATTCCCGGGGGCTACGCCAGGATCTTGCCGAATTTCCCGTCGCGCCAGACCAGCAATTGCTGCAGGCATCCGATGGAGACTGGCGTCTGAGTTTCAGCTCGCATTGTACTGTTCAGCTGAGGAGCTGGATTCTCGGTCTGGGGCCGGTGGCGGTGGTGGAGCAGCCAACGGCTTTGCGCGAAAACATTCGCGAGCACCTGCTGATCATGGCTGCCAGCTATTGCGGGTAAGCCGGAATCGAGGCTCAGAAATCCCGTTCGCGAAACTTGGAGTAGGGCTTTTCGTCAGCTTCCGGTTCGGCGCCGAGGATGCCGGCCTTGAAATCAGCACTGACAGGGTAGTCTCCGATCCAGATGGACAGAATGGCGTCGAAGAGGTCCTTCCCGGGGATCACTCCCCGCTCTTTTCCGGCCAGCGAAACCCGGGTACCGGTGCCTGGAATATATTCCACAACGGCCTTGTCACCCACTTTCAGGCGCTGGTCAAAGAAGCCCAGCAACTGCTGGATCTGTGTTTCCATGGCCTCGGCCTGTTCCTGAGTGACATTCAGGCGCATGCCTTCATAAAAGGCATCTGCAATCTTGCGCCCGCGCACGTTCCGCAGCATGTTGAATTCCATGCGCCGGTACTGGTCAGATTCCAGCAGGTTTTCCGCGTTACGGGTGGGTTCCTGCACGTACAGGGAGCCCACATAGACATCGACGAACATCAGGAATTTGCGTTTGGCGACGCCATTCAGTTGCAGAGTTGGCCGGCCTTTCTCGGCAGGCATATAGTCAGCAATTTCAATCCCTTCGATTTCCGTTGCCAGAGTTAAACGCGGTAAGATGAGCGCCAGACTGAGCGTGAGCAGGCAGGTGAATAAGCGCAAAACCATGAGATTGTCTCCGTTTGGCTGTTGTCTGTGGGTATGAGTCCTACCCAACGACCGATTATCGCATACAAAACTTTACATAAATGCACACTTTGTTCACAAAACGCCCTTTCGGAGTTCCCCATGCAGTTTGATTTGCAAAGCCTTTCCCCGGCCGAGATCTACCAGTGGATGACCCAGTCAATCATTCCACGCCCGATTGCGTGGGTGCTCAGCCGCACTAGCGAGGCTGGTGAGCATCTGAATCTGGCGCCGTTTTCCTATTTCAATGCCTTGGCCAGTGATCCGCCGATGGTGATGATTTCTGTGGGGCGCCGCCCGGATGGACGCGATAAGGACACACGAAACAACCTGGCGGTGGGAGCCGCGGCGGTCATCCATATTCCGGCGCTTTCTCAGGCGGAACAGGTCAATCAGTCCGCAGCCACCCTGGAGCCTGAAGTTTCCGAGGTCGAGACCTTGGGCCTGGCGCTGACCGATTTTCCGGGTTCGCCCCTGCCGCGGCTGGCGGATGCACCGGTCGCTATGGCGGCTACCGTGACCGATGTGCTGCATGTCGGACGTCAGCAACAGGCGATTATCCTGCTGGAGCTCAGCCAGTTTTATGTCGCAGATTCGGTGATGACCCGGGATGCCAAAGACCGTCCCCGGATTGACAGCCAGGCGCTGAACCCTCTGGCTCGCCTGGGCGCGGGAGAATTTGCGGCACTGGGTGAGCGTCTGCAACTGAAAAGGCCTGGCTGAGGATGAGACCAGAAACCGAACTGTTGCGGATGGAAATGGCACAGTTGCCAGCTGGCCCTAAAGTGGTCTGGGATCTGCCAGACCCGGTCTTTGCTTCTGAACTGGCCTCTACGGGGCAGCCCGTCCGTCTGCTGAGCTGGGACCGGCGACTGACCCGTGATGCCCCCTTCTGGCCATTTGCGGAGCTTGAGGGGGCTCAGGCAATAGGCCCTGATTCCGGAGGGCACAACAACACCGAATCCGGCCATCCGCAAGGTGCAGCAATTCTCTTCATGCCCAAAGCCAAGGAGCGTCTGGGACTGATGCTGGATTGTCTGGCAGCTGATCCGGCTTTGCCATCCAGAACCTTTCTGATCGGAGAGAAGCGCAGTGGGGTGGAAAGTGCCGCCAAAGCCCGCAAGAAAGCGGGGGAGATTGCGCATAAACTGGTATCGGCGCGGCATTCCCAATTGTGGGATCTCGGAAATGTTGAGAAGAAGCCCTTCCGGGAAGCGGACTGGCTGCGCTGGCATAAGACAGAATCGGGTAATCAGGTAGCGAGTCTGCCCGGGGTCTTTGGCCATGCAGGCCTGGATGCAGGTACGCGTATGCTGCTGGGTGCCTGGGAGCAGGTTCGGGCCGACTGGCGCAAGCGGGATGCAAACCGTACGCTGGATATTCTCGACTTCGGCGCGGGAACCGGTACGCTGTCCCTGCAGATGCTGCAGGATTTACCGCATGCCCGGGTGGATGCCCTGGATGTTGACTGGCTGGCATTGCACTGTTGTGAGCGCACGTTAAAGGCTCAGGCCGGCACGGACGGTCGCTATCGCTGCCTGTGGTCTGACGGCCTGGCCTCTGGCCGTAGTGCTTACGATCTGGTGATTACCAATCCGCCATTTCATAGCGGGCGTGCCCAGGATCTGAGCATAACCCAGCAGTTTATCAAGGATTGCGCCAGTCAGTTGCGACCACGCGGTCAGCTGCTGGTGGTGGCCAACCGCTTTCTTCCCTATCCGGATACTCTGGAAGCGACATTCGGGCAGTTTCAGGTGCTCGATGAGGATGGGAAATTTCGTGTCTATCTGGCCAGGCGGCGTCCATGAGTGGTGAGCCGGTCATGCAGCCTTCCATCACGGTGCTGGGCCCAACCGCCTCCGGCAAGACGGCTTTGGCGATTGAGCTGGCGCGAGAACTCAAGGGTGAAATCCTGTCCGTGGACTCCCGGCAGGTTTTTCGCGGCATGGATATCGGAACCGGAAAGGATCTGGATAACTACGGTGAGATCCCTCTGCATCTGGTTGACCTCTGTAATCCCGGACAGCCTTTCAGCCTGTTCGACTTTATCCGGCAGGCAAAACAGGCACTTGATGAAGTACAGGCACGGGGCCGGCAGGCGATATTTGCCGGCGGTACCGGTCTGTATCTGGATGCTCTGTTAAAAGGCTACGAACTGCATCATGCGCCGCCCGATCCTGCCCTGCGTGCCCGTTACCAGAGCTGGACACAGGAAGAGCTGGTGGCTGAATTGCAAAGCCGCAAGGCGCTTCACAACACCACCGACACCGAAGAGCGTGAACGCACCCTGCGGGCACTTGAAATCGATGAGGCCGGGCGTCGGGGGCAAAGCGAGCGTATCCGTCTGGCGGTGCAGGGGCCTGTTCTGGGCCTGACCCTGCCACCTGAACTGCTCAGAGAGCGTATCCGGCTGCGCCTCAAGCGACGGCTGGAGGAGGGCATGATCGAGGAAGTCGTGCAGCTGCGTGAACAGGGAGTGGCCAGTGAGTGGCTGGAATCGGTAGGTCTGGAATATCGCTTCATCAATCGTTTTCTGAGTGGCGACCTGAACCGTAACGACATGTTCCAGAAGCTGCTGTCGGAGATCGTGCGCTTCTCCCGCCAGCAGAGGAAATGGTTTCGGCGCCTGGAGCGTCAGGGCGTGTCGATTATCTGGGTTGATGCGAGCCAGACGGGAGAGGCCCAACTGGCCGATGCCCTGATGGCACTCAGCGAGAGTGGATTAAAACTGCAACCCAATAGTCTTCACTTCCGGCCTCCGGAAGCCGGGGACGACGATGCCCAGGGCATCAGCTTTGACCGGCTTAAAAAACGCTTTCAGGAAAATATCTATAACTCACAGAAAGGCCGGATCCGTCTTGACCTGTTACGGGAAGATCTTGCCGGCGACTGGGTTCAGGAGCGCGTGCCTGATTCAGGGTGTTTACTGGACCTGGGCTGTGGCGCGGCACCCCTGAGCCTGGACTGGGCCAGACGGGGATATCAGGTGACTCTGGCTGATATCAGCGAGGATATGCTGGCGCAGGCCACCGGGTGCTTTGAGGCGGCTGCGATTCCGGCCGCTCAGTACCGGGTATTGCACGGCCCGCTGCAGCAAGTGACAGAGACACTGAATGAAGGCTTTGATGTGATACTGCTACATGCCGTACTGGAGTGGTTGCCTGACCCGCAAGCCGGGCTGCGTGCCGCAGTAAACCTTCTAAGACCAGGGGGCGTGCTGTCATTGACCTTTTACAACCTCAACAGTTTTATTTACCGGCGGCTGTTGCAAGGCAATTTCCGTCAGTTGGACTTTCCCCGCCCGCGGCCGCACCTGGGTGATCTTACGCCGATCTACCCCCTGAAGCCGGAAGAAATCAGGCAGTGGCTGAGTGAGTGGGGCCTGGAGACAGGGCCGCAAAGAGGCCTGCGCTGCTTCGCAGATTACATGCATCCGCAGGCAGCCAGTAATGACTATGCCGATATACTGGCGCAGGAGCGTCGCTATGGTGTGGAACTGCCGTACCGCGAACTCGCGCGTTACATCCATATTCTCGCCAGGCGGGCGAGTGACGTGAATGAACCTGATTGAAGAGGACTCCCGGTGATTCATCGATTCAAAAGCCCCGTGAAAACCTGCTTGTC